>CAYHKV010000082.1:0-5431 GCA_964357125.1 uncultured Methanosarcinales archaeon
TATTCCGATAATAAACCCTGATGCTACCGACAGCATGACCTTCACGATGAAAGAGACATCAAATCCTGAAAGATATTCGACCATTTATATTAGAATGATTTCAATACATTAAAGCTTTTCCATATACAGAATATGATTCCAACCCCTTACTTTTTGAGATGTATAGTCTGAGTCGGGAAAGGGATCCCTATTTTAGCTTTATTTAAGGCGTTGTAGATCTTTTCCGTAGCTTCCAGCTTTTTATTATAAGCTTCATCCCATTTTTTAACCCATAAATAAGCTTTAAATTTAAGCGCAAAATCGCCCATCTCTGTGAATTGCACTGCTGGCGCAGGTTCGGCCATAATTCCGTCGATGCCTTTGATGACATCTAAAACTATTTTACGAACTTTTTCAACATCGCTGCCGTATTCCACTCCAAAAACAACATTGGTCCTTACTTTTGGATCAGGCCGTGCATAATTCATAACTCTTGAATTTGCCAGATAACCATTAGGCACGTAGATCACTTCATTATCAAAAGTCACCATCTTGGTGCTTCTCAACCCAATGTCATGGATTATCCCTACTTCGCCGCTCTCAAGCTGGACTTTGTCGCCTACCAGATAGGTTTTATCCAGAAGCAAGGTGACTCCGCCGAATATATTCTTAAGCGAATCCTGTAAAGCCAACCCTAACACTAAGCCGCTTATTCCGACCCCTGCCAGATAAGGAGTTATGTCGATGTGCCAGATACGCAATACCCACAGCAGTCCGATGATGACAAATAATACTTTCAAGATTTTATGAAACAAAGGAAGCAATACATCGTCTATGCTGGTCTTAGTTTTCTTGGAAAAGGCCAAAGCCCAGGTTTCTATCAATATGTCAAAACCCCTTAATAACACATACAGGAATACTACTGCCATCACCGTGTTGATCAATTCATCAAACCGCACGCTGAATTCCAGATTCAGAAGGATCAGTTTTAAGCCGTAAGCGAGAAGCAGATAAAATAAAGGCTTCTTGGTATGCTCAAAAAGCATGTCATCTACTTTAGTCTTGGTCTTTGAAGCGAACCTTTCCAGATACTGGCCGTAGATGAATAATAACAGCTTACCTGCTGCTGCAAAGAATAACATGATCGTGACAGAAACCGCATATTTGTTATCTAATGATGTCCCATCTAACAAAGAATTGAACCAAAACAACAGCAAATCAGTTATCATAATGTTTTCTCCTCAAAAGATATAAAACATCTATGCTGCGATCAATACATCGTCCAGCTCATCCAAGTCGCCCTGCATATAACGATAATTAAGCAGGTCCTGGACATATTTCTGGACATTCATATATTTATTCCTCGCCTTCTTCTACGCCGCCGCTGGGAGCTGCGCTTTTTGAGATTATGAATATGTCACCGACTGCTTTTACCAGTTGATGAGGCACAATGACTCCTTTTGCGCTTCCTAATACTCGGCTTAAATATGAATTTTTAGTAGCTTTTATTTTCCAACCGGAAACTTTATTTCCATGTACTATGGTATCTTCGATATCGCCAAAATAATCCCCGGCATCGGTAAAAACCCTTAAATCATATGTCTCAGTAACTTTTTTCATTTTTAGCATAATGACCACCTCAACTAGCTTTCCCAATAGTATTAATATTAGTTTAAATACTTTTCTGTGGTGCGGTTGCGGTAAAGTGTCGGCTGTTAAGTAAAGGCTGGTAAAAGAAGGGAGATTAGTATTTGTTAATAATCTCGGTCAGAACTTTTACGAACTCGTCAGTATCTCCATAATAGTTTGTATATGTTTTTTGCAAGTCGCTGGTTTTATCGGCACTTACAAGAACCACATTATACTCCTTTTTATTTAGGTTTCTCTTCTCTATTTCTGCATACTTTTCTATTGCTTTGATTCTTTCAGCTTCAGTGAACGGTGTTACCGATAGTTCCTCTTTAGGTATGTTTAGTTCCAAAAGATAATACTGGAATTTCCCTTTCTTTTTAAGTTCTTGAGTTTCATGTATTCCTCGCTTCCAGCTTTTCAATTTCTTAATAACTTCTAACTCAGCTTCCTTCTGTTTAATCATCAAGTATAATTCTTTTTCATCCTGCGGAGTATTTTCAACAAGTGGACATTTTTCCATCAACGCAAAAGCAGAACTTACTAATTTAAAGAACTCTAGCCACTCTGGTTTTGCTTCGCTAGACTTTATGGATTCGTCGATAAAAATTCCTATGGTTTCGTCAGCAGTAGCCCATAAATGCTGTAATTTAGACCTTATTTGAATTTCTATCAATAGACCGCTATATTCTTTTTTCCCTGGTTTATCGCTAAAGTATTGATAGACTAAGTGCACTCCTCTGTACCCTGAAGGTCGGGGTTTAGCTATATAGTCGTGATTCGTAATAAGCTTGTGTTTGGTTTTGGCTTTAAGAAAACATTTGTCACAAAAAGGCTTTACAAAATTGACATTAGACAAGATAGCACGACAGCCACCTAAGTCTTGCATTTGAAAAAGAGTTAATTTTCTCAGGATACCTCTTTTGCTTCTATCTAATTTGTAGTAGATGGCAAAAAAACGTTTTAGTCTTTGAGCACCAAAACCCTCAGGATCCATTATTGACAAATATCTGTCAATCCTATTTTTTAGAGCGTGCATAGGGTAACCATGAATTGCTCTCCAGTTATCCAGTATGTCAAAGGCTTTGTCAAAATCTTCCTTGGAAGGTTTATTGCTAACTAAGATATTACCTGCCCAGTCTATTTGTTCTTTCTTGTAACCTGCTGGAACTACCCATTTCATAACGCAAATTAACTTGCTTATTATTAAAAAACTTTCGTTTGCGTAGTTCGCAATTTAGTCTTTTTGTTCTGGTTCTTTTTGCGTTTGGGCGTTCTGTTTCTTAGGTTTATTCCAATATGCACTTTTGCACTTTGGACATATTACGGGCATTTCCCCCCTATTTCGAGGGATCCATTTATGGTCGCACCGCTCACATCTATACCCAGTTACGGTTATTTTTATTTCTGCCATTTACTTATCAAAGTGGTACTTGTATTTAAATGTTTTGTAGGTAAAAAATACAAAGAGGGACATATAATCTTACTTAATTAAGTGTTACTTTTAAGGTAAGGTAATTTGAATGTAGAGAGATTTCATGGAACATTTAGGCAACGTGATAAGGTGATGTGACTCTGTCCTGAATTGGATTTGCTGCATCGTGGTTTAGCTGTAATTATGCCCAAGTGTTTTCAAAAATGAAATAATAATTCCAATTATAGGATAAATATTCCAATTAAGGAAACATTTATAATATTTAATGGTTTAAACATCTTATAGATGGGCGAAAAAGGAGTTCTTGATAATCTGATAGATAAAAAAGTAAGGCTTGTCCTAAAGCTATTTCTAGACCATCAAGAGGATCTGTTTCATCTTAATAAGATCTCTCGCCGCTCAGGGGTTCCCTTGACCACTGCTTTTAGGATAGTTAAGAAGCTGACAGCTTTAGATCTGGTCAAGATCATCCAAGTAGGCAAATTCAAGTTATATCAGGTCAATCAAAATGAAAAGACCAGATTACTGGGGCAGCTATTAAAATGAGACGGAACAAAAGCCGCCACCATAGGGAACTTGAACTGATGTGGATCATCTTAGCGGTCCTGTCCATGGTCCCTTTACTGATATTTGCTTCTGAGAAAAATAGTTTGACCGGCGCTGTTGTATCCGATATACAGGCTGTTGAAGAACAGTCTTCAGTTCTTGCTGCCGCTTCCGCCCATTATGAAGTAGAAGTCGATGGATCAAATTCAGGGGGCTTAGTAGCCGGAGACGCTTCCACCTCAGGAGGGCAATACATCCAGTTTACCGACGGGGGAGATTATTGGGAAATAGCTACTAACATGACTTCAATGGCAGTATGGGCAACCCAATCAGTATATGGGACTCTTTTTGATGTATATATTAACGGCACATTTTATGGACGATTTAACACCTATGATCAGGCAGGCACCACCTACAAAAAAGAGTTCAGATTATTCAATTTCTTGAATGGAGCAAACCATACCATAAGGATCAACCATACCGGCGAATTTAATCCCAGCGGACAGAAAGTTCTTGATCTCGATTCTTTCATAGTAAATGCGAGCTCCGTGGTAGATACACGTGAAGCAGAAGATGAATGGATCAACCGGTCTGGAACTTACACCGTCGATACCGGCAATGCCTCCGGCAACGCTTTGCTTCAGCTTACTAACCGGGAATCTTATTGGCAAGGCTACGGTTCAGGAAAATATCTTTTGATATACACCAAAAATTCCCTTTACAGCTCCTGGTTTAATGTCAGCTATAACGGGATCAAGGGAAGCTTTAACACTTATTACAATGGTTATCTGCATCAGCAGAAAAATGTTTTCAATATCAGCACTACCGATCAAAATTATCTATTAAGCATCAATAATTCCGGTATAAATAACAGCCAGAATAATTCTTTGGTGGAACTGGATTACATCATCTTTTATCCTTTTGAAAGGCCCACTAATTCCACTGTCAACACAATTACGCAGATCAACAGGACCATTTTCAATATAACCTGGAACAATTCTACTGCTGATTCCAACCGGACCATAACTTATTTCGTCGTGGCTACCGCCTTTGAAAATAGCACTTCTGTCAGGGTAGCCAATACCACCGATGATAATCTTTCGGTCGATATGTCCACAAGGCCGCACGATTATTATAGGTTTAGGATCGAAGCAAACGATGATTATCTGGAAGCTTACTCTGCTCAGACCGATGAGCTATTATATTTCGACCATAAAAGCGCAAGCCAAAGGGCGGTAGACGCAGCGAATTATATTTATAATGCTCAGGACGGAAATGGGGCGACACGAGATTATTGGGATGATGTTTTCCATAACAGCGACAATACCGCCGGCTATGGAGGTATCGCTCTTTATGCTGCCTGGAAAAACACATCTAATACCACCTTTATTGATGCTTTAGGAAAACATCTGGACTGGCTTTCTAATCTGACTGAAGAAAATGGTACTTTGCATTATTCTTACAAATATAACACCACTACAGGAACTTATTATCCAGACGTCTGGGATTATTATAAAGCATTGAATATCACCGATATCAAAGTAGTAGATGCCATTCAGTCTTTTTATGCTTACGATCTTTGGCTTTACCAAGCCTCTGGACGCAATAGCAGCAAAGTAAGCAACCTTACGAATACCGCCGATAGAGCTATGAGGCGCTTAATTGTAGATAATTACGATGGAAGTCTTTTTTTCTATAGCTCATCTAATTTCAAAAATACAACCAATAACTGGGCTTTACTGCAGACAAAATACGCGGCCGGACAGGTCGATCTCTTTTTAGGCATGCTTGCTTTATGGAACTTGACTCAAAATTTAAGTTATCTTCAATATGCCCATAACA
>CAYHKV010000083.1:0-5321 GCA_964357125.1 uncultured Methanosarcinales archaeon
TCATAGATGATAAGAACAACCAGTACTATGAGGCCATATTGCAGCTGAGGGAAGTCTCTGAAGCGATACTTGATTATACTGAAAGGGAGATCGCGAAGCAGAGAATCCCGGTCGCGAAAGTAAAAGAAGTTCATACCGGATATGATTTTTATCTTGGCGACGGCAACAGAACAAAAAATCTAGGCAAGCAGCTGCAGGAAAAGTTCGGCGGAGAATATACCGTCACTGCCACTCTGTTTACCAGAAAAGAAGGAAGGCCGGTGTATAGAATTACCGTATTATTTCGCGGGATCGCTTTCAAGAAAGGAGACTTGGTCGATTACAAAGGAGAGAAACATATCGTGGTCATGATCGGCAAGAAAGTGATGCTGCAGGAATCCAAGACCGGCAAGAAAGTGCATCTCCGCTATAAGGATCTCGGGACGATCAAAATCAGCAAGTGAATAGATTCCTGATATGTGCTTTCATCAACAATAATATTTTTATATCTGCTTATCGGATTTTCAGGCATGGAAATAAAATATTATCTGCGTAAATTTGCGGTTTCGACATTAGTAGCTCCGGCAGTATTCGGCGCGTTAGCTTTAGGCAACTGCCATATGTATCATAACGTAAGCTGGGATACCGGCGGCGTATTGTATCTTAGGAAGATGGACGGTATAGCAGCCCATGCCGAACTTCAGTTCAATTATTCTAGAAGAGATACTGCTCTTAATGTCTACGATCCTTTCAGCGGCGGTAGAAAATATATAGATAATGACAGCGACGGGATATTTGAAAGCGTCGAGATAAGTACTGGCCTTTTCCAGATAGGTGATGACGGCCGTTTTAATCCTAAAAATCACGGGTTGTCGCATCCAGATCTGCTGGAGCATGAGAATAAGCTTTATCAAGAGCATCTGCATGAATTTAAAGAAGATTTTCCAGAAGAGTTTAAGCGGTTTGGGCTGGACGATTTGTTATAAACAGGACCATTCTGTCTTAACTGATAAGTAATAATTCTCAGAAAGATTTTTAAAGTGTCCTCGGGCAGATAATCATTAACATGGTTGCCCCGCCCTTTGCTTATACTCCGGTAAACAAAAAATATTATGTCGGCTGGGAAACTCTAAACCAGCTAGGCGCAGAATACCATGATCTGGTCCGGCAGGGATACGGCATCAAAGAAAAAAATAAACATCCTCGCCAGCAGCAGATAGAAAGGGAGATGGTCGAAGGGTTACAAGGATACGTCTGGAAAATTGCCAGAAGCATGATCGGTCACCGCGGCTCTTCTATATCTACTGAACATGGCGAAAAGAATTTCTCTGTAAGAGGCACAAAAATTCCTTTGGAAGATTTAGTCAACGAAGGTTCGATAGGCATCTTGAAAGCCCTGCTCCATTACGACCCTGACAAAAGTAGCGTATCTACTTATTTCGGTATATATATCACAGTTAATATCTATAAAGCAGGGATGGAAGGTTATGGTCTATTCCGACTTCCGGAGAATATCCGTCAGACCATAAAAAATATGTGTGATGGTGATAAAATAAAAACAGTCACTAAAATTAAGGAGCTTACTGGTTCAAAAGAACCCCTATCTGAAGAACACGCGCTTGCTTTTTATAACAGCGTAGTTGAACCAAGTACAGATATCGATGGGTTGTCTTTAAAAGATCCTAAATCCAATAAAATTGCTAATATTAAAGAATTGGAGTTATCTAAAGAAGATTTTGAAGAAGAATCTACTGGCAGGGACAGTTCTATAGATCTTGAAAATTTACTGCCTTGCTTAAAGCCGCGCGAGCAGGATATACTTCAAAGGCGCTCAAATGATGAAACTCTCCAATCCATAGGTGATTCTTATCACATCAGCAGAGAAAGAGTAAGGCAGATAGAAGTTGTGGCGATGAAAAAATTAAGAGAGAAAAACAAGAAAGAGAATTCTATGAACTCACTATAGAATTTTTTGAATGATCAACAAATAAGAAACCTTTATAAAAAATTAAATCTCTTTACCTTTATATGAAAAAGTGGTGGATAGTGATATTGTTAGCTTTTATGCTTTCTATATCTCTGGCATCTGCGCAGAAGACTTATCACTTAAAATTATTGGCGGTGCAGGAAAACGGCGACGGCACTTCAGCAGGCAGCGGCGCAGATCTTTTTCTGGAGCTTAAAGAAGGCACCGGCAGGGTTTTCTTAGATACTTTTCCCGTCACTAAGATGGATACCCAGATATCGACCCGTTTTGCAAAAGAGATCGCCTGCCATGAATTCAAGCTGCCCTGCCATAGGTATGATTTCATCTACACTATAAAAGCGGATTCTAATATCATCGGCGGTCCCAGCGCAGGGGCAGCCATAGCCGCTTTGACTACCATAGCGGCGCTTGATCTGGATTATGATCAGGGCATCGCTATAACCGGCACTATAAATTCAGGCGGCATCGTCGGCCCTGTAGGAGGCGTAAAGCAGAAGCTTGAAGCGGCATCCAGATTGAGCCTAAAGAAAGTTTTAGTCGCAAAAGGCACAGCTTCGATACCTGAAGAAGAGGTTAATTCCACTAGCCAGATCAATTCCTCGGACTTTAACGAATCTATAAACTTTAATCTTACAAAATACGCCGCTGAAAATCTAAGCCTTGACATGGTAGAGGTCAGCAGTTTAGATGAAGTTTTATTTGACCTTACCGGAAAACAGCTTAATCATAAAGAAGTGACCATAGCTGAAAATGAAGACTATACGCAGATCATGAATAACCTACGAGATCGCCTTTGCCAGCGCGTGGAAAAGATTAGGTCAGAATTCAGGAAAGAAGGCCTTTATATCAATGAAAGCATCATCCAAAGGGTCGGCGAACAGCAGAATAAATCTGAGAACGCCACCAGACAGGGGGATCATTATTCTGCAGCCAGCTATTGTTTCACTGCGAATATCCTTCTGCGTTCAGAATATTATGGCGCAAAAAAACCAAGTCTTTCGATAGTATGGGACCGATTTATACTTTTAGAGAAGGATGTGCAAAACTTAGAAAAAGATCTTAAGAAAGAGCCTATAGAGACCATCACTGATCTGCAGGTTTTTTTAGTGGTAAAAGAACGTCTTGACGATGTGCGTGAGCAGATCTCCGAGTTCAAGGCCAATCAGGGAGAAAAAGCAGACCATTATTATGCTTCCCTTAGTTATGCTGAAGAGCGTTTTTATTCTGCCCAGGCCTGGATGGAATTTTTTTCTATGGGTGGAAAAAAATTAGTTTTAGATAAAGCCCATATGCAGCAATCCTGCCTTCAGAAAACTTCAGAGGCTGAAGAACGTTATAATTATCTCCGGCTTTATATCGGTGAAGGAAATATCATGGATATCGGCAAGAAAATTGATGGGGCTAAGTCTGCTTCAGGCAAAGGTGAATATGAACTATGCCTTAGTAAATCCATAGAAGCCAAGGGCGATTCAAATGCGGTTCTCAGCTCGATGGGATTACGCAGGGACATCCTCCCGGAAATATTGGACAGCAAGAATGCGGCGGTCAAACGAGTAATAGCTGAAAACAGCGCAGAAGGGAAATTTCCAATATTAGGATATTCTTATTATAAATACGCCAATTCATTGCAAGAGCAGGAACCATTTACCGCACTAGTATATTATGAATACGCTTTAGAGATGAGCGATCTAAGCTTGTACTTCCCCGAAGAAAGAACTGATCTCCAGGTGTTGATGGACAAGATCTATTTTAGGACAGATATGATAAAGGGCTTTGTTATAGGCGTTGTTGTGGCTTTGCTGATAATCAAAGTGTTTATGCCGCAGAAGAAGAGACCAAAGAATCCTAAGAAGTGAATGGTAGATCATAATATGGCGACACAAAACACGAAACCTTTTTATAGTATGGTACTAATTAGTACCACATGGTAGATAAAACGACCAATAACAAACTTAAGATTTTAAGCCTTTACCGTTCAAACTACTTAGCGCAATATCATACTAGAGAAATGGCTAAATTGATAAAAAAGAGCCACGTTACACTTCTTCCTCATCTTAATGATTTAGAAAAAGAAAAGGTACTTGTTGCTAAAATTATCGGTAAAAATAAAGTTTACACTCTAAATATTGACAATATCCTCACAAAAAATCACCTTATTATCAGCGAACTTTTTGAATCAGTACTCTACCAAGAACAAATATTCCTCCTAAAAAAAATAAATGCAGAAATTTCTAAACTGGATTTAGTAGGAACATTTATCCTGTTTGGTTCTTATGCTAAAAAGGTCTTCAGAGAGGATAGTGATATAGATCTCTTCTATTTAGGAGAAATCAAAGAAACAGAAATCGCCAAAATAAAAGCAATCGGCAAGATATACGGCAAAACCATCAATATCAAAACGGCCATTATTCAAAACTTTGAAGCAGGACTTAGAAAAAAAGATGCTTTGATTGTGGAAATCCTAAAATACCGTTTTATTATGCAAAATCCAGACACATTCATTAATGCACTGTGGAGGTATTACCATGAGATCAGAGGATGAAAATCAAAAAATCCACCTATCTTGGTGTTGGAAGCAGAAGCGCGGCATTAAGCTTGAAGAGCCGAATGATAATTTATGTAAGGCTTACATCGAGAAAGCAAAAAGTGCGCTCAATATGCTTGACTCTGCAATTGAGAAAGATGAAATTGACTGGATAGCAACTACTGCATATTATTCTCGCTATTTTGTCCTCTATGCTTTACTTCAAAAATGTGGCATAAAATCTGAAATTCACGACTGCACTATTTCTCTGATGCGCTTCCTCTTTGTGGAAGAGAGAATTATCGAAGAATCGCTTTACTCCGAATTATTGCTAGCCAAAGATTTGCGCGTAGATACTCAATATTATGTCACAGAACAGATAGACAGGGGAAAACTGAAAACTGACTCAGCTACGGCTGGGAATTTTTTTCTTAAAATGGAAGAAGTTATTGAAAATATTGCCCCTGAGCAAATCAATAAAATAAGACAAAAACTGACGAACGCCAGTCCCTAACGATAATTATAATCCTCATTCACAAGTCTGCGAAACAAATAGCCCATAGGCTATCAGCGGCTAAAAAGTGAATAAAATGAATATAAACCCCTGGCCAGCTCCGAAAAGCTGGCTGGGGAAAAAGAGGTGATAGATGTTTACTACTCTAAAATAGGCACTTATATATAAATGTTACGGTCTTTAGTATTATAAAGTAGTAAACAAAATATTTTTATATATCCTCGCTTATTTTAGGTAGATATGAACAAAACATCCCTTAAAATAGGCATAGTAGTGTTACTTTTAGCACTGGCTTTATTAGTTTTTGGCTGCAATCA
>CAYHKV010000084.1:0-5191 GCA_964357125.1 uncultured Methanosarcinales archaeon
AGCCCCGTAGATGTTAAGAGTAATTTTGTCATATTCATATAAATTTAACTGATGTTTATAAAAGTTTGGAAGCGCACATTTGGAATTTCGTATAATAATCCATAAACCAAGATTGCTAAATTTTTGTATTATAAATGTTATAAAGCCCAATTTTTCAGTTCATAACTTCAATTGGTGCATTTATTGTTTTGCAGTAAATATTAGGTTAATACCCACTACCCACAAGAAATACGGAAACTACCCTATTTCTGTGCTGAAATGTGATAAGCCTTGTCCAGTGGTAGAAAGTCCAATGAATGAAAATTTTATAATTTTAGACGCTTTAGGTTTCACATTTCATGCACTGGACAACTCCGCCTAAGGTTTATATACCTCCGTTAAAATTAATTCTACTTCAAGGGGTGGCCAGATATGAACCAGCTATCAGTATTTGAAGGGAAAAAGATACGTAAAGTATGGCATAACGAAGAATGGTATTTCTCAGTGGTAGATGTTATAGAAGCTTTAACGGAAAGTGTAGATGCAAAAGACTATTGGTACAGGCTTAAAAAAAGGGAATTAGAAAGTAGTGAAATTGAACTATCGACAATTTGTCGACAACTGAAATTACCTGCTTCCGATGGCAAAAACTATGAGGCTGACCGCGCCAATACCGAAGCTTTATTCCGCATTATCCAATCTATCCCTTCTCCTAAAGCAGAACCATTCAAAAATAAACTGCTTGAAGATACATGATCTTTTAAAATAAACACCTCCTTACCATAAAATGCTCAAGAACTTCACTCCCCGCCTTTATCAGCAGACTATCCTAGGCACAGCAGCTAGGCATAATACTTTAGTAGTCCTTCCAACAGGTCTGGGAAAGACAGCTATCGCCTTCCTATTGGCAGCCCAACGGCTGAATAATTATCCTAATTCCAAGATTCTCATGCTCGCGCCTACTAAACCGCTGTGCGAACAGCACGTGGAAAGTTTCCGTTCTTCTTTAGACATACCTCCTGAAAAAATAGTTCTTTTCACCGGCAGTGTCAGTCCTGAAAAAAGAGCGCAGTTATGGAAAGAAGCCCAGATAATAATCTCCACCCCGCAGGGATTGGAAAATGATATCATCAATCAGCGCATCAACCTCAAAGAGGTATCTTTATTGATCTTTGATGAAGCGCATCATGCTACCGGTGAATACGCCTATGTCTGGATAGCTGATCAATACGATAAGACTTCTTCCGCGGCAAGAATTTTGGCTCTTACTGCTTCTCCGGGAAGTGATCTAGAGACCGTCAAAGAAGTGACTGCCAATCTAAAGATAGAAAAAGTAGAAGTGAGGACCGAAAAGGATGCCGATGTCAAAGAATATGTGCAGACCACCCATAAAAATTGGGTAGAAGTGGAATTCCCCCCACAATTGAGGCAGATCCAGCTTCTACTTAAAGACTGTCGTAAATCAAAACTGATAGAAGCGCAGCATCTGGGCTACTGCAATGATATAGAAATGTCCAAAGGGCCGATGCTGGCTTTGCAATTAGAATTAAGAAAAAAGTTATCATCTGGCTTCCATGACTTTGAACTGCTGCGTTCATTATCGCTTATGGCTGAAGCCATGAAAGTTGATCATGCTATAGAATTATTAGAAACCCAGGGGATAAAACCTTTACATTCTTATTTCAAAAGGATGCGGCAGGATGCCTTGACCTCTAAAGTGAAAGCAGTCAAGAATCTTATGGAAGATGAATCATTCAAATCCTCTATGTATTTTACCGAAGAGTTAGTCAAGCAAAACATAGATCATCCCAAATTACTAAAACTAAAAGAGCTAGTCCAGGAAACTATAGAAAAAGATAGCAGCGCAAAAATAATCATCTTTACCCAGTTCAGGGACTCTGCCGAAGAGATCGTCAAAAATATCGATGAATTGAATGTAAAGAATCACATCTTCGTCGGACAGGCCAAAAAGAATGGTCTGGGTTTTTCGCAGAAGCAGCAGAAAGAGATACTTGACCAGTTCAGCGCCGGAGAGTTCAACATTCTGATCGCCACTTCCGTGGCTGAAGAAGGGCTGGATATCCCTAAAGTGGATAAAGTAATTTTTTATGAACCCATTCCCAGCGCCATACGTTCTATCCAGCGCCGGGGAAGGACTGGAAGGTTAGAAGAAGGAGAGGTTACTATCCTGATGACCAAAGGGACAAGAGACGAGATCTATCGCTGGAGCGCCCATCACAAAGAGAAAAGGATGTATCGCAATCTTGAACAATTGAAGAAAGATTTTTCTCTGCATAAAAATGAAGATATTGCACAGAACAACAATACTTCTCTAGATAAATTTATTCCCTCAGAACCAGTCATCGCCATCCTTGCTGACCATCGTGAAAAGAATAACCGGATCGTAAAAGAATTGATCGATCTCGGCATCTCGGTAAAGACTGCCCAGCTGACTTCTGCCGATTATGTCGTTTCCGGCAAAGTAGGGGTAGAACTGAAAAAAGTGCCTGACTTTGTTGCCTCTATCATTGACGGCAGGATCCTTGATCAGGTCCGTGATCTAAAGGGCTCATTTCAGAAAGCGGTATTGGTCATCGAAGGAGAAGAAGACATCTATTCCGTGCGTAATGTCCATGCCAACGCTATCCGTGGCATGTTAGCATCTATTGTCTTGGATTTCCATGTTCCTGTCCTTTATACTAAAAATCCGCAGGATACTG
Source organism: uncultured Methanosarcinales archaeon (assembly GCA_964357125.1). Taxonomy (GTDB): domain Archaea; phylum Nanobdellota; class Nanobdellia; order Woesearchaeales; family GW2011-AR9; genus JACPIL01. Next base: position 2,700 of record CAYHKV010000084.1, read on the forward strand.
CCGCTTTACTGGCAGTAATGGCCAAACGTGAGCAGGGCAAAGAGATTGATTTTTCACTTCATTCCTTAAAGCCAAAATCCCTGCGAGAGCAGCAGGAGTTTATTGTTTCCGCTTTTCCTAACATAGGGGTGCAGACAGCAAGGATTTTATTGGAACATTTTGGCAGCATCAAGAAGCTGGTAAATGCTACAGAGAAGGAATTGCTGGAGCTGAAGAGCGTAGGGGATAAGACTGCTGCCCAATTGGTCAAGATGTTTGAAGAAGAGTATGGGAAGATGTAAAATTCAGAAAGTATATTTTCAGTTACAGTAATTTTAATAAACCTTATTTGTCTCTTAAAATTTATGTCCGATGTTAACTTAGAAAAATTTTGTTCACTTCTTCCTTCTATTATTTCAAAAGACACCAGTCTTAGTTCAGATTGGAAGGAGTCAAATCCTATGTTAGGGCAGTGTGCGGTCGTATCAACTTTAGCACAGCTTCATCTTGGCGGTGAAATGCGTCGCGCTTCTCTTGCTGGAACACCTTTTGCTGAGATGGGATCTCATTATTGGAATGTTCTTGGTGATGGGAAAGAAATAGATTTTACTGAGGCTCAATTCCAAGGAAATCGACCACAGTTTACCGAATATGCAGTAAGGACTGCTGCCTACGTTCTTGGCAATGAAAGAACAAAAGCGCGTTTCAAAGAGCTTTCTTTTAATTTAGCAAAAATGCTTGATCCAGAAAATATTGTATTTCGTGATCGTATTTATCATACCGGTTTTGATGCAGCTATGGATTCACCATGTCAAAAAATGAAATTTGGGGCGGTTGCAGTACACGAGGGGGAGATTGTTGCTACCGCGTATAACAATCACAATCCCATCACTAAAGAGTTATGTGAACCACGATGTATTCGCTTCGACATTCCTTCACGGACAGAATCGATGATTGGTGGTTGCGACCATGCAGAGGAACTAGTTATGGATAAAGTGCGTGAAAAAGGAATCTCTTTGAAAGAGACAGACATCTATATTGTTGGTCTCAGTGAAAAAAATCTCCCTTGGAAACGTGAGGAAGCAGAACATACTTGTATCCGCTGCAGTAATCAGATGTATCGTGCTGGAGTCAATTCAATCGTTGTTCCAGTAAAAGATGAAGGTTGGGTACATATCTCTCCGCAAGCAGCATTAGAATCGGCAAAATTATATGCTCTGCAAATAAAGAAATCATAATAATTTTTAACTTTTCCTATAAGGTTTCCATTGATGCATATTATGCTTTATGGGGCAATTTTTATTTCTCTTCCTGAACTATTGGACCCCAGTTTTGTTTGTCCCCCCCCAAAGCCAGAATAATCACCAACAAGTAACAAAACATTTAAAAACTGCCCCCTTAATTTTTTATTATGATATTCGATCTAGGTCCGGAACATAAGGTGTACGAAAGCGATGATCTGGCTATCCTGCTGGAAGCAGGTAAAGTTCCTGCTTCGATAAGCTATATCGCTCAGATGCACCTACACGCTCCTGCTGAGTTCAGGAACGGATGGAAAGGGCACGATTTCTTCACTCTGGACGCTGTTGTAAACGATGGAAGAGGAAACGCTAAATTAGTGTTAGACTATCCCGGCTTACGCCTGTCTGATGATGCCAGCTTGGTTCAGCCTTCTCCGGAAAGTTGGCATTTCCTGCAGGGCAAAAAAGTGATGGCCTTGCCAAGAAAAAAGATAAATGATCTCTTGGGAAACGGTTATTCCTTTAAAAGGGGCAAGTACATAGCGGACAACGAAGAAGTAAAAGACTTCTGGTCCTTTGTGACCAGGGGCGAGATCGATGTTGATGATTATGCTCAAAAAGTAGGGAAAGCCAGCGGCGGAAAATCAGTTATCATGAAGCTTTGGTTTAGGAGCGATTACAGTGATAGGGTAGCTTTTCCGCTAAGGATAAGCAACATGCATCTCGGTTCTGAGATTGATGGTGTGCATAAGACCGACCATAAATTGGCTTATTTTGTGGGCTTGAACCCTAACCGCGCTTCATTAGTAGAAAGTATAGATTATTCCAGCTTTAGAAATTCTATTTATATTTGATCTGTTGTCGATCATCTTATCTTTCCGCTCTGCCACTCTTTTAAGAACTGCCTTGCTGCGCCTTCTAAATTTGCTTCACTTCCTTTTCTTACTTTTTTATAGATCACGGCAAGCCTTTCTAAGATCTCTTCAGCATCGTCTTCATCTATTTTGAAATATTTCTTGACTTTTTCTTTCTCATCTTCTATTATGCGCAAAGCCACAAATTCCGGGTCTTTTATCTTGCCATAATCGATCGCATTTATTTTTCCATACTTGACGATATCTTTCTCTTCTTTAGGAAATACTCCCGGAGTGTCGATGAGTAATATCCTTCTGTCTACTCTTATTTTCTGCAGCCCTTTGGTGAAACCGCTTTCTGCTGAAGTGCGGGCCGCTCCTCTTCCGGATAATGCATTTATCAAAGAAGATTTGCCTA
>CAYHKV010000085.1:0-5138 GCA_964357125.1 uncultured Methanosarcinales archaeon
AAATAACTTTGGATTTGCTTTTCGGAGTACCGAAAATTAAAGTTATTTCCTATAGTTTCATCATCTTTAAAAAACAGGGTTATGAAAATTCATAGATCACTTAGAAGGAAACACCATGAAACTACTACTTACAGCAAAAAACCGAGGGTCTACTAACGTTTTAGCTCCTATAGCTAGAGAGTTGCTGCAGCGAGGGCATGAATTAAGCATATATGCTACCGGAAATGATAACGAAGCTGCCGGTTTTAACAGCCTTACTTTTGTAAGGGCTGCAGCCGACATAAACTATTCAAAATTAGTAAATGGTCATGATGCAGTTATAATCGGTTTATCCGGACATCAGACACCTGACGGATATTTTCTCAGGGCAGCAAATGCAAAAGGAATACCTACTGTCGCTGTCCAAGACCAAAACAGTATTTATGCTCTAAGATTGGGAAATGATCCAGCTAACTTTCCTACGATAATTGCAGTGATGGATGAAGAATGTATAAAAACAGCACGACTAGAATTAGGAGAAGAAGCTGCAAAGAGATGTAAAATAATCGGCTGGGCTGCATTTGACAATTATGCGAAACTGCGGGAAGGATTCACCGAACAGAATAGAGAAAGCCTTCTTCACAAACTGGGATTAAACCCTCAACAGCCGGTTTATTTCCATGCTACCCAAAATATTCATCCGGACACGGCTTATATGAAACGCCTAGAAAAGCCAGCTAAGGAAAAGATGAACGAATTCCTATATGAGTATTTCACTACTATTTGCGCTTTCAGAGCTGCTTCTGATCTAGGGCTAAAATTAGTCATAAAACCGCACCCAGGAGAAGAATTTGAACATAATTTCACCCAAGAATTAGCTGAAACTCACGGATTTACTTATCTTCCGGCAAAAGCATGTAATACTCAGGAATTGATGCTGGCCTCTTATTCTGTAACCGCAGGAAGGAGCACTTGCCTGACTGAAGCGACACTTCTTGATAAAAACACCGGAGCATTTCTTCCGGATACCATGGGGAAAAAATGGAGTTCCGCCTCTCCGGCAGTAGCTCTTAACGCAATTCCGGTAACTTACGATTGGAACGGAGCAAAAGATGTTTTAGAATTAGTAACTTCTCACGATGAAAGAGTTAGGCAAATATTAGCTGGAGACAGGAAGAGATTCTCTGTTGACGGGAAAGCAAGCCAGAGATTAGCTGATATAGTAGAAAGCCTAAGATGACACCAACAAACCGCAATCTTTATAAATAACCACCTTTATCAAGCTGTATTCAAGTCCGAGTTCACGCGTTTAGGACTACTAAAACGTAATTCTGGACTATCTATATAATGGTCGAAGCACAAAAACCAAACTATAAACACATTGTACGTATCGCCAATGTAGATATACCTGGTGACAGGCCTATCCGTTACGCTCTTACTAACATCAAAGGTCTTGGTATAAATTTCGCTGATGTCGTATGCATAGTAGCAGGCATAGAAAAACAGCAGAAAGCAGGCAACCTGACTGATGAAGAGATCAAAAAGATAAATCAGGTTGTAGAAAAACCATCACAATTCGAAATTCCTTCTTGGATGTTTAACCGGCGCAAAGATTACGATACCGGCGAAGATATGCATATCGTTACCGGAACAATCACTTTCGTCAAAGATAATGATTTGAAACGCTTGAAGAAGATCAAGACTTTAAGAGGTATGAGGCACCAGAGAGGATTGCCTGTACGCGGTCAGAGGACTAAATCACACTTCAGGACCAACAAAGGTAAAGTCGTCGGAGTAACAAAGAAAAAAGTTGCTCCAGGAACTGATGCCGCCAAAAAAGACGGTAAAGACGGCAAAGATAAAGGTAAGAAATAATACTGAAACATGGGAGATCCAAAACAACTTCGGAAAAAGTACGATACGCCAAGACATCCTTGGATCAGAGCTAACATCGAATCTGAAAGAGTCATCGTCAATGAATATGGTCTAGTCAAAAAGAAAGAGATCTTGATCGCCAATTCTTTCCTGAAAAAATACCGGGATATCGCAAAGAAGCTTATCGCTACCAGAACCCTTGTACAGGCGCAAAAGGAAAAAAGCCAGGTTTTAGAGAAATTACACAAATTAGGCTTATTGCAAGCTGGCGCAGAATTAGACCAGATCCTATCTTTAGAGCTTAAAGATGTTCTTGAAAGAAGACTGCAAAGCATAGTCTTCAGAAAAGGCCTTTCCAGATCCATGAAACAGGCAAGACAATTCATCACCCACAGGCATATCACCATAAACAATTATGAGATCTCTTCACCTTCATATCTAGTTTCAAGAGAAGAAGAAAGCAGCATCTTATTCAAAGAAAAATCATCTTTAAGCGATGCTGAGCATCCTGAAAGGGTCATTTTACAGAAGAAAGAAGTAGTTAAGAGAGAACCCAAAAAAGATGATTTCGGCAGAAGAAAATTTTCAAAAAGGAAAAATAAACAATGAAACCGGAAACTAAAACTATTCAGCCTGAGGAAAGAGTAGCGCCTAGACAGGACAACAGGATCAGATGGGGAGTCGCACATATCTATTCATCTTACAATAATACCATAATCACGGTCACAGATATAACCTGTACCGAAACTATCGCCAGAGCCAGCGGCGGCCAGATGGTAAAATCTGACCGATTGGAAAGTTCTCCTACTGCTGCCATGGGATGTGCAAAGAAAGTTGCAGAGATCTGCCGTGAAAAAGGAATCAACGGATTGATGATCAAAGTCCGGGCAAAAGGCGGCCATAACGGCCCTATGAACCCTGGTCCAGGCGCTCAGCCAGCTATCAGAGCATTATCAAGAACCGGTCTAAGGATCGGCAAGATAGAAGAAGTCACTCCTGAGCCTCACAACGGATGCAGGATGAAAGGCGGACGAAGAGGACGAAGAGTATAAATCAAAACACCATGAAACTCGAAAAACTTAATGAAGATAAAAAGAACAGAAAAGTTTCCTTTTTACTTAAAGGCAGCAATGAAGTATTCGCTAATACTATCAGAAGGCTGGTCATAGAAGAAGTTCCTACATTAGCAGTAGAAGAAGTGGAAGTCAAGGACAACAGTTCTGCTCTGCACGATGAGATGCTGGCTTTAAGATTAGGTCTAGTGCCGATAAAAACTGACTTGAAAAGTTACAGATTACCTCAGAATCAAGATGAGATCGATGAAAAAAGCGCCAGCTGTACATTACAATTGAAATTAAAATCAAACAAAAAAGGATATGTATATGCAGGAGAAGCAGAAAGCGCAGATCCTAAATGCACTTTTGTATATGAAAAGATGCCGGTAGTCAAATTATTGTCAAAACAAAAAGTTGATGTAGTGATGACCGCAGTCATGGGTCAAGGAAAAGAACACAGCAAATGGGCTCCAGGATGGCTGCATTACAAGAAAGAACCGGTAGTCAAAGTAAGCAAAGTTCAAAATCCTGAAAGATTAGCGAGCGTATGCAGTGACGGTGTTTTCAAAATCAAAGGCGCTTCAGTTGAAGTAGTTCAGGAAAAAGTATACGAAAGTAAGCTGCTGGATACTTACGCAGAGATGGATAAAGGGATCAGCGTGACTTATACTGATAATATCATAATGTATGTAGAAAGCTGGGGTCAATTGACTTGTAAAGAGATGCTCAGCAAAAGCGCAGAGATACTGCTTGAAAAAATTGAAAATATGGAGAAGCTTTTAGAAGCATAAGATCATGGTTAAACGAACAGGCCCAACAAACTATCAACTGAAAGAATTGCTCACTCAGCTAGAAAGCAAAGCTTTACAGAGTAATTTCTGGGCAAGAATAATGAACGATCTTAACAAGCCGACTAGACAGCGAAGGACAGTCAATGTATATAAGATCGAAAAATTCGCGCAGGAAGGAGAGACTATCGTAGTCCCTGGAAAAGTATTAAGTGTGGGAGACTTGACTAAGAAAGTTGAAGTAGCTGCTTTCACCTTTTCAGAAGAAGCAAGAAAAAAGATAGAAGAAGCTAAAGGAAAAACTCTTACCATCCAAGAATTACTGAAAAAAAATCCAGAAGGAAAAAATGTGAGGATTTTAGGATAATCTTAAAATGAAATTATACAACGGAGAAGGCATGATCTTAGGACGTTTGGCAGCCAAGGTAGCTAAAGATGCGCTTATGGGCGAAGAAGTCAACGTCGTAAACTGTGAAAAAGTCATAATCAGTGGCTCAAAAGAAGTAAGTTACGAACGCGCGAAAGTAAAACGCGATCGCGGCGGACATCCTATGCGAAGACAGCTGCACAGCAGGCTTCCTGAAAGATGGGTCAGAAGAAGCATCAGAGGCATGCTGCCCTGGAAACAAGCCAGAGGAAAAGAAGCGTTCGAAAGAATAATGTGCTTCCGTGGAGTTCCGGCTCATTTCGCTCAGCAGGAAATGATCGTACTTGAAGATTCCTCAGCTAAAAAACTTCCAAATCTTAAATTTACAACTATAGGAGATATCTGTAAACACATCGGTGGGAAACAATAAAGATGACAAAAAAAGACATTATTCACACTAAAGGTAAAAGAAAATCAGCCATAGCCAGAGCTACTCTGACTACTGGTACTGGTAAAATAACTATCAACGGCCTACAGCTTCAGAACTTTGGCACTGAACTATTGCAGTTAAGGATAAACGAACCTTTGATCCTTGCCGGAGAAGGCGCAAAGAAATTGAACTTTCAGGTAAGCGCTAACGGCGGCGGAATCAACGGACAGGCAGATGCCATCAGATTAGCTATCGCCAGGGCATTGGTCGAACACGATTCAAAATTGAAAAAAACTTTCGAAGAATATGACCGATTATTGTTAGTAGCAGATATCAGAAGAAAAGAAACCCGTAAGCCTAACGACTCAAAAGCTCGTGCAAAAAGGCAGAAATCATACAGATGAGGATACAAAAATGATAACAATGAAAATTCAAGAATTTTCAAGCAATCATTGTTTCACTGAGGTGGAACAATGATTATACCAATTCGATGTTTTTCCTGCGGGAAACCTGTAGGACACTTTTGGGAAGAGTATAAAGAGAAAGTCGACCGAGGCGAAGACAAGAAGAAAGTCATGGACTCTTTAGGCCTGGAAAGATACTGCTGCCGGGGAATCTTCATGGGCCATGTGGAATTGATCGAT
>CAYHKV010000086.1:0-4904 GCA_964357125.1 uncultured Methanosarcinales archaeon
TGCCGAAGCCACTTTTACCAGATAAGTGCCCGGGTTTATTGAAGGAAAAGAATACTTGCCCAAGTCATCGGTTGTTTTTTCAAGTCCCGTCCCTTCGAGAGATACTATTGCGCCAATTATGGTGTGGTTGGTTGTATTCTTTACTGTCCCCGTTAGGCTTGCATTTACGACCTGCACTCCGCAATATTGCTGGTTGCAGCTGTTTGTGCTCATGCCTAGACTGTTATCATAGATAACACTCTGTAAAGGAACCCCTAATTTCTGCGCTTTATCTTCACATTGATATTTATTGAGATTGAATTGGCAGAACTGATCGGCTATTTTACAGCAGCCGGGAGAACACCAATAGGCATATTGGTCTGCTGCTACTTCTACCCCGCCCATGGACTGGCAGATTCCTGCCGCGTGCAGCTGGCAGTCTATGCTGCAGGTGACCTGCTGGCATTCGCTGAACTGAGAACAATCCGATCCGGGAACAAAATGTTGGCCCATATCGCAGCCCGCATGTTGACTGCAATCTTGCTGCGCTTCGGTATCTAAGATGCCCGGCTGGCAATATAAGTCTTCGCTGCCGGACGGATATAAGTAACATCCGCTTTGCTCTGCATCGGCAGAATACGCACTTAAAACTACTAAAAGTGAAACTAAAACTATCAGGATAAATCCTCTTTTTTGTAACATCTCTATTCCTGCTTAACTAATACCTTTTCGTTTATAAATGTTTCAGAAAAATGAGATTCTTAGTTGATTCATCTGCCGGCCAATCTTTTAAGTTTTTCCATTACGCTCTGCGCTTCTTTATTTTGTCTGGCTTTTTGTTCATTTTTTATCGATAATTCCTTTAATTGTTCTAAGTTTTCTAATGAAGGCTTATCTTTTGGGAGTTTATGGCGCGACACTTTTTTCTGCAGTTTGCTGAATACATCCTCTTTAGTCAGTACAGAAACTGGAAAATCCTGGAAGAGTTCTTTCTGTACCTGATGTTTTACTTTATCTTTGTGCGTTAAACGCAATTTTAGCAGACGGTTGGATATGGAAGATGGACCAGCCTTAAACATCTGGAAAATCTTTACCGCGATCGGCTTTTCTTCATGAGGGGCCCTTAATGAGTTCCTTTTTGACCATCTCCACCAGGCATGTAAAAGATATACCATGCCGAAAACTATGGCTAGAAAGAATATCCATTGGAAAAAGAGCGGATCTTTTGATCTTGTCTGTGAAGAAGCCGCAGATAAGTTATTTCTTTGTTCGTTCTGCTGCTCATATAATTGGATAGATGGCAGTACCGCATCAGGAGAGATATTTTCCATACTGCCTAATAGCCCTTCCTGACAGCTTTGCTGACATTCATTTTGCGAAAGAGGAAATGCGAAAATATATTGCGACACCTCTTTATTTTTTGATTCTACTTCGCAGTTCCATTTATTATCTGCAAAAGAACAATAATTTCCGCCATAATAAGAAAATTGACAGCAGCCGGGGGAACACCATTTATTTTCTTCGCCTTCTGGAACTTCACCGCTTAGGCATTTGCCTGCATATTCCTGCTGGCAGGAGCTTTTGCAGAGCAAACGTTGACATTGCGGAAAATTTTCCGCTGAAGAACAATCTTGATTTTCAAAGAAAGATCTTGTATAATCGCAATTTTCATATGAGGAGCATTCCTGCTCCGCTTTTTCAGCGCTTATGCCGGTGCAATAGAAAGGGCTCTCTTCATAGATGAAACATCCCTGCTGCGCGGATACTGAATAGGTTAAAAATATCACCATCAAGATAATTATTATGGATTTCTGCGGGTTCATTTTTTATTCACCAGTACATACATCGTTTACACATACTCCATTGAATTTTCCATCGTAATTGCTATCACAGAACTTTCCTTCCCTACCTGTACAGCCGCACTTAAATTCGAAATTGGCATCACTTTCGTCTTCCACCTGAAGATCGGTCGCCTGTGCGTTGATTGATCCTGCGGTGAATGTCCGCTGGTTCTCGCTTCCGGTATAAACTATGGAATTAGTGCATAATCTCTGACATCCTAACCTTCCTGAACACCATCCAGCCCCTTCGATCAGGTCAAAAGCTAATCCATCTTGGCATTTTTCAGGGATAGTTGTTTTACATCCAGCATAGCTTGAACTCCCGCACCATAATTTATCATTATGCAGCTCATTTTTGTAATCTCCGTTGCATATGTTGCCCCTCGTCCCATCGCAGAATCTTTGCTGCTGTTCTAATACATACCCTTTATTATCTGTAAGACCGGTGTAAGGTAGTCCATCAGCCGCGCGCACCTGACCATAACATCCTTTTTCTGGATTTACAAAACATGGAGAATCTTCTTCTGTTGCCAATTTCCACCCGCCCGGATTCTCTGCTATACCTATACAGCAGCTATGGGTCGCTTCAAAGGGATTGATGTTTTCTTGTCCGTTGTATTCTCCGGTATGAGCTGCAAAGTCATATGAATCAAATTTATATTTTTCAAATGGATAAGCAAAGGGGTGTTCTGGATTCCTATGCGGGAGACATTCTTTTACAGATATTATCGCGGTTGATGATCTGGCAAAATCAAAACTGCTGCAGTAATTGGCAGAAAATGAAAGATTCAATACTCCGTAAGTTGAAACCTTTGCGAAATGCCCAAAATCGCCTTGTAATAAGCCCTCCCAGTTATTCAACTGCTGGCTGCCATAAGCAGTTAGGCTGCAATCGGCTGACATCAATCCTGGAAAACTGAAACAGGCTTGGGTATTGGTCTGCTGGGTGACTTGTGGAAGGGCAAAATCAAAACTTTCAGTGTTTTCCGAGTTTCTATAACTTAATCTCATCGCCTGCGCATAGTTTATTGAAGAAGAAAATTCGGGAAAGTTTATCTTTATGAAAGTCGGATCTTCTGCAGATACATAATAAACCTCATTTGAAAATAATTCTGTGTAGGATATAAGTTCCTGTCCCTCCGAACTTCTGAAATTATAAGGCAGATCCAACAATGTTGAAAGTTGTAACGGCCTATCTACCAAAATTCTCACTTCCTGCCAATCCCTAATATCGTGTTCATCTATCGCAGATGCTTTTAATGTAAATAATCCTTTTTGCAGTGGTTTATACACAAATTCAGCTTGGTCTGAATTGCCAAATTCCTGGCTTTCTATGGTATAATTTACTTGATCCTCATCTGGATCAAATGCGTTTAAGCTGATGTTTATCACCCCTAAACCTTCCAGATCATCTTTGATCACCACATAATCATATCCTACTGCCGGGCAGGCCATCCTGCCGATGTAATCTAATGCCGGAGCCCGGTTATGCCTGACCATTTGGTAAGTATATATCTCGGGAGTGTCCAGTATAGTATATGCCGGCGCATGAAACGTAAAAAGATCATCGCCGTTATTCATGCTGCTGGTTCTTAATCCTAAGCTTAAACTTCTGTATTGGTCAGATCGCATCGGAAGGCCACACCAGAAATAATCATTGAATGGGCTGCAGTCCCTCACTTCTATTTCACTGCCGTAAGTGAAATAAGGGCTTTCCAAAGTGGTTTCGTTATAGGTAAAATCAGCATACTGCCAATCCATCCGTAAAGGAAATGCCACCGCTGAATCAAGCATGCTTTTTAGTTTGGACGGATAAAAAAAATCGAACTGAGACAGATGGAACAATTCCTGTTCTGCTAATCTGAAATTTAAAGGATAGGTAGCTTTTACATTTATGCCTTCATCTAATATCGACAGATCCATATTCATATCGCTGGCTTGAACTTCTATTTTATTTGAGATATTATTCCTCGCAAATTCTGATACGCACCATTTGGTCCTATTCATCAGATATCTGCGCAGATCATTTTCTATAGTGCTGGTGCGTAAGGCTAACGAACCGAATCCAACTTTGGTGTCCGGAAATTTATATCCGCAGAATTCCGGGGAAGAAGAATCGTTGTTGCAGGGATAGGCATTGCTATGATCAAGGTAAGTTTCGTTATTTATGGCATAAAAAACCCTATCATCGCCTATAGTTATTCCAGAAACCCCTTCTTGAAATTGCACCGTCCCGCCCGGTTGATCATTCCATAACCTTCCCTGGCCCCCTATAAGCTTGATGCCGGTTTCTAGTTGGTCTGTCAGGCAGTCTTCCACAAAGATGCGTAATGCTTCCTTCTTGAAAGATTTGGTCAGGACATTTTCCTTTATGTCTTCCAGCTGCCCGGTCTTTATACTTTTACTCAAACTAAATATAAATACAAAAACAAACAGGATTAGCAGCCCCAAGATCATAAAAACAGTGATCTGAGCTTTTTTACCCTGACAAGTACTTCTGCATCCTCTTTTTTGGTACATCTGGGAAAAAAGAAAGCATTTAAACTTATAAATCTATTCTGCGGTAGTCAATAATATTTAAGCTATAGCCAGAGATAAAATAAACTAATTCTCTCCCACTCTTAATTTCCCGGTCAATTGCGGCCAGAAGAATTTTAATCCCGAAGCTATTTCCACTTTCTGTATCGTATCATTCACTGAACAGCGTAGTTTCTGCACTTCAGATACTTCTTCCAATAATTCTAACTCCAGTTCTGGAGGAACTTTGATGTTATCCACATAATCGCAGATCGGCGTATCGAAATTTTCGTATTCGGCCACCAGAGTCTGCTTATTCTCTGAGATCATCTCTTTGACTGCTCTTATTTTCTTGCCATCTTTATCTAACATATAAAGGTCTCTGAAAACTTCTGCTTTGGAAAGAAATTCCTGATCCTGTAATACATCGTTTGTTCCGAATAAGTTGCTGAACCAGTTCAAGATCTTATCTAACAATCCCGGGCTTAAAGACAACCCTTCCTTAGCATATATCACCGCATTAAGTCCTTTAGAATAATATAAGTTGGCATCTGCGGGAAAGTCCAA
>CAYHKV010000087.1:0-4868 GCA_964357125.1 uncultured Methanosarcinales archaeon
AGAGCATGTGCTCGTCCTTGTCGAGCGCGATCTCCTCGTCGCCCTCCTCGCACAGGACCATCAACAGATAGAACATGATCGGCTTCGCGCCGGGACAGACGAGGATCTCGTCGAGGTCCGGCATGAAGCCGCGGGTGCGCTTGATCTCCTCGGAGATCTCTTCTTTTTTATCTGATTGTTCCTTCGGCCGCTTATCTTTAGAAAGATGTTCTTCTTTGAGCGAAGTGAGGGTTATTTTTTCTTTTGTTTCCGCGTGAGGCTCTATTTTATCGCTTTTTGGCTCTTCATTCCAATAATACATTTTAGCCATATTGACCTGGCGCAGCCTTACTTTCTGCTCTCCTTCCAGATGATGCAATCTCGCCAGGACCGTATGCCGGGCCAGCCCGGTCTTATCTATAATTTCCTGTATGGTAAGCCCGTCTTTATTGGCTTTCAGAAGATCGACAATAGTTATCCTCTTTTTATCCTTATTTTCATCCATCAAAGGAGATTAAATTTTAAGTATTTATATAGTTAACGTACAAGTATGATATGCAAATATGATAATCAACTATTATTTACTTAAAAGAAGGGGCAAATTTAGCTAGAGATACTGAGGATTTAAGCTGAAGATACGATTAGATGAATACCATAAACAAGTAGGTTAAATGAGGCAAATATGCGTTTGGAACATCCAACCATGAACAATGTTTGTTTTCCACTACAGAATAGTTAATTAATTGAGCTTAAGGGATGAATTTGCCGATATAAAAACAGAGTAAGCAAATCAAATACCACCGATCAAATCTTGATTATCTTGTCGCAGAACTGGGAAAGCACCGGATAAAGCTGGTTTGAATTAGGCTCGTCTATGATGACCATCAGCAACATACCAATGTTTCTGCTCTTGTTGATAAAATAATGCAGGAATCTTTGTATAGTTTCCGGATTGTGGACCAGCAGAAGAGTAGTGATGGAATCGAAAATAATGAATCGTATGGATTTATTTTTACAGGCAGAAGTCAGTATCAATGACAACTGAGTAAGTGATTTGTTTCCTTCTAAAGAGATGCAATTATCGTTGCTAGATGGAGCTTCGCTGACCCCATCTATAAACAGTATATTTTTGATGTCGATTTTATTTTCTTTTAGGCTTTTGGATATCTCTTTATAGGGCTTATTTAAAGAAACGTAAATACCGGACAATTTTAAGGAATTGGAAAAATAGCTCAAGATTATAGGGATGGTAGGGCCATAATTTTCTGGCTTAAGTACGAAAGCATATGCGCCTTCTGGTTTTACTGCCGAAATCTCCGCCGTTATTTTCTTTTGCAATTCGGCTGGCTTCATATCTTGCCTGAACCCCCGAACGTTTCAAAAGAGATCACTTTTGATAAAGGCCTTCTAACGCGAACTTTCTGCATCGCTTTAGGATCCTGATAACCTAAACCTAATAATAAAGGAACAGCATCAATCTTCCTGACCTTTAGTAATTTTTTAACAATTTCCTGGGTCGGAGTAACGATGCAAGAATCCACATCTAAATCTCTTGCCTGCAAGGCCATATTAAGGCAGGCCATGCCGATGCTCATGAATGAATCATATACCATGGAATCTTTTCCCCTAAAACAAGAATAATTTTCTCCTTGGCATCGATCTGCCAGCAGAACCAATGCAATAATCACCGATGGATCGGTATGAAATTCTCCGTAATTAGCCGTCTTCATCAAGTCGATGATCTTTTTTTTATCCTTTACGATAACGAAATGCCAGGGCTGGGTATTAGTGCAGCTGGGAGCCCAGTTGCCGGCTTCTAAGATCAGATTAAGATCGCTGTCCGGAACTTTTGCGGTTGTAAATTCGTAAGTGGTTTTTCTGGCTTTCGCCAATTCCAAGAAACTATGATATAATGAACTGTCAAGTTTAGCCATCTTAAATCACCTTTCGGAAGATTAAGAATACTGCTTATATAAACATTTCTTTTTCTATCGGCTTAAAGCAGAGGATTTATAAATAACCCATTTCAGAAGCAAAAGATAAACATTTACGAGGGGGAGAATCATGGCAGAAAAATTAGAAGCAGTTATACTTGATTGGGCCGGCACTACCATGGATCATGGGTGCATGGCTCCAGCAGTAGTATTCCAGAAGGTATTTGCAGAGGCGGGAGTTCCCATAACCATGGAAGAAGCGCGCAAGCCTATGGGAGCGCACAAGAAAGTGCATATAAGAAAAATAACCGAAGATCCAGCCGTTAGAAGCAGATGGGAAGCGCAATATGGAAGAAAGCCAGCTGAAGAAGATGTGCAAAAAATGTTTGAATCATTCGTTCCTGCGCAGATAAAGATACTGCCTGAATACGCAGCTTTGATTCCTGGAACTTTGGAAGCTATCGCTAAATTCAGAGAGTTGGGATTAAAGATCGGCTCTACTACCGGATATACCGGCGACATGATGAAAGTGCTTATGGTTGAAGCAGAAAAGCAAGGATATGTTCCAGATGTGACAGTCTGCGCAAGCGGCCATTACGCTATACGAAAAGACGACAGATATGAATGGGGATTCATGCCCGATCTTAAAGGCAGGCCCGAACGAGATATGTGCGATCTTAATGCTGAACTGTTGGGAGTAAGCAAGCCTTATCTGTGCGCCAAAATAGGTGACACTATCCCCGATATTCAAGAAGGTAAAAGAGCCGGCATGTGGGCAATCGGATTGGCTAAAACCGGAAATGAGATGGGCCTGACCGAAGCGGAGGTAAATGTCTTGTCCAGAGAAGATCTTTCTGCAAGGCTAGAAGAAATACGATACCGGATGGTGTGCGCAAATGTTGATTACAATGTTAACAGCATTTCAGAAGTTCCAAGGGCTTTGGAAGAGATCAACCAACGGATGGCCAAGTTTGATCACCGCCCCAGATTTTGACGATAAAAAAGATACGACATTTTTTAAATTCTTTTTATTTCTTTATGCTTATGTCTTTGATCACCGAACAATCGTGTAAGATAAACGTTGAGCTTCCTAAAGGAGATGTAAATAAAGGGATGGAAGTATTCTACAATCCGGTGATGGAATCTAACCGAAATATTGCTATCCTGTTGCTGAGTTCTATTGAGAATGAAAACATGAACATTGCTTCCCCTTTAGCCGGTTCGGGAATCAGAGAATTGCGGTTCCTGAAAGAGCTCAAACCAGGAAAAATAGGGCACCTCTTTGTCAACGATATCAAAGAGAACTTTCCAAAAGTCTTTGCGGAAAATATTAAATTAAATCGGATCAAGACTAAAAAGATCAATATCTGCAATGATGATGCTAACCTATTTTTGCTGAATCAGGTAAATCACTGCATAAAGGATGAATTCTGCGGCTATTTTGACTATATAGACCTCGATCCATTCGGCAGCCCCAACCCTTTTCTGGCGGCAGCAGTAGCAAGAGTTACCAGGAACGGAATACTTGCAGTTACAGCTACGGATACAGCTGCTTTGACCGGAACATATCCTAAAGTTACTAAAAGGAAGTATTGGGCTAGAAATGTACGCAGTCATATGATGCATGAGATCGGATTGCGGATATTGATCCGGAAAGTGCAGCTGCAGGGAGCGCAGTTTGATAAAGCCTTGATACCGATATTATCTTATAACAAGGAGCATTATTTCAGAATATATTTCAGATGCATCAAAGGAAAGGAGAAATGCGATGAACTGCTTAAACAGCATCAATACCTGCTGCTGAATCAAAAAACATTAGAGTTCAAGGCTTCTGAATTGAATGCTTTGAAGGGATATGAATATTTCGGGCCGTTATGGACAGGAAAAATGTTTGACCGCAGATTGATGATGAAGATGGCTAAAGAAAATCCATTTCCAGACGAACAGAAATTTCTTGACTTGTTGAAAGAAGAATCTGCAAAAGACAGGTTAGGTTATTATGACCTGCATGCCTTAGCTAGGAAGCATAGAATAAAGACCACTAAACTGGAACCTGTGCTTAAGAAAGTTAAAGGTGTAAGAACGCATTTCTCTCCGACCGGGATAAAGACGGATAAAGGTGTCAAGGAAGTATTGAAGGCGATGATTTAACCGAAATATTTAAATAAAACACGTATTTACTTGTTTATACAATGGGGTTTTGGAATGGTTGCAAAAGAAGATTTATTAATGACAAAACACGCCCAAGACGAAGCTAATGATGAAGGCATCTCCAGAGTGGAAATCGCGGAAGCGATCAGTAGGGGGCCGAGAATTCCTGAAGGAAATCATTTCATCACTATCTACAGGCATTTCACGACCGCTTATGAAAAATTGCCTGATGGAAAATATAAAATAATAACGGTTCATCTAGGAAGGCCAAGAGGGTGGAAAGGAAAATAAAAAATACAAGCCGGCGACGAGGGATTATTGACAAATGAGATGCACCAGTTGTAATATGGGAAATTATGAACATAAAAAAATACCGTACTTATTTTTAGGTGAAACCATCGGCAAATTTGAAGCCTTAGTATGCAACCACTGCGGGGAAACTTTGTTTGAGTCCGCAGCATCTGACAATATTGAAGCAGAAGTAAAGCGGCGCGGCTTATGGGGTTTACGCGCCAGAAGCAAAGTATCAGAAGTAGGAAATGCGTTGGATGTGCGCATACCAAAAGCTTTAGCTAAATTCCTTTCTTTAAAAAAGGGCCAAGAGATCATTCTTGAACCTATTGACAAGAATAAGCTTCAGATCATTGTAGAATAAATTTTCTGTTTCGATTAATTTCTTTGGTAGACATTTCCTGCGTAAAAGCCTCTTCGACTGATTGGATTTTAAAACTTATTCAATATCCGTAAGCGTCAAATAGAAATATAGTTGAGCGGCTACCACCGGTGATACACCGGATGGCATGA
>CAYHKV010000088.1:0-4866 GCA_964357125.1 uncultured Methanosarcinales archaeon
TCATCGGTTCTTTAGGAAGCCTGCTTCTAAGTTTATTATTCTTCCCTCTGTTTATATTCAGCATGGAAAAATTATCTTCTGTAGTAAGTAATATCATCGGTTATCTTCTGATAGGCATCATGGCTTACATGATCCAGAAAGATAAAGGCAAGAGATTGAAAAGTTTAGCAGTTTTTCTTCTGGCAGGCGCATTAGGATTATTAGTGTTCAGCATCCCAAATCTACATCAGCCATTGTTTCCGCTGCTTTCCGGCTTGTTTGGATTTTCTATCCTGATAGAAAGCTTGCGCCAAAAATCAGTGATCCCTAAACAGAAAGATCAGCCGCTTAAGATCTCCAATAAAAATATGGCCAAATCAGTATCTGCCGCTACCGGAGTTGGTTTCATCGCCGCATTTCTCCCCGGTTTCGGGTCATCGCAGGCTGCTATCCTGGCTACCAATGTTGTAGGTGACATAGGAGATGAAGGTTTCCTGTCTTTAGTAGGCGGTATCAATACTGCTAACATGGCTATCTCCATCGCTGCTGCGTATGTGTTAGACAAAGCCAGGAACGGCGCTATCGTTACTGTCAATCAGCTGTTAGGCAGCATCGGCTTTAAAGAGATGATGTTATTTATCGGCGTCTCACTGATCGCCGGAGGCATCGCAACTTTGCTCACTCTTCGTTTATCAAAAATATTCTCAAAATATATCGTTAAAGTTAATTATGCGGCCATCATCATTGGCATATTAGTGTTCATAACTTTGCTTTCACTGTTCTTCGACGGGTTTATCGGATTGACTATATTATTGGTAGCGACAGCGATAGGGTTGGTAACTTCATCGTTCGGTGTGGGCAAGAATCATCTTATGGGCAGTTTGATACTGCCTGTGATATTTTACTTTGTGCTGTGAGAACACCTGCAATGGGATAAAATTTATATAAAGTAAGATTGAGTTTTTTAATTATGGTCAGAATATTTTTGCCGAGGTTAACTGCCGGCTTGCCTAACTGTTCAGTAGGCGGTTCAACAGAATTGATCCACATCCATAGATTGCGTTATGAAGCTCCGCCGGAATTTGAAGAAACTGAACTTATGGCCAAAAATTCTCTAGATGGTTTAGTGTACCAATTACGGATACAAAAGGGCAACGGCGAACTATCAAAAAAAGGAGATTTCTTTTTGAATTTCCCTATTCCCAGCCATTTTATTATATTAGCTAGGGATTATGAAAATTATGCCGCAGTGATCAACATCGGCTGGAGAGGCATGTATGATATGAAACCGGAAGAAAGGGCTAAATATCTGGCTTTTTTGCAGAAGTATTTCAGAATATAATCATTTTCTTAAAGCTTCCACCAGCAGTTCCGTCACATCTATCTTATTGGTCTTATGCTCGATGCAGTTAGTTGTCACCAGTTCCGTAACTCCCGCTCTTTTAATTATGGAAATCGCTTTTTCTACAAACAATCCGTGCACGCCTATGGCTATTATTTTCCTAGCTCCCAGCGCTTTGGCTTTCTTGGCCGCTTCAGCGATGGTGTGCCCAGTAGAGATGATATCGTCAACTATCACCACTTCTTTTCCTTTGATATCCACTTTTTTGACCATCTTTGATGTTACATGCCTGGAAGAAAATCTTGTTTTCTCTAATACTGTTGATTCAACGCCCACTTGTTTGGCGATAGCTTCCGCCCACTGATACGATTCCCAATCAGGTCCTATGATGACTGAATTAGGGTGCTTCTTTTTGACGTACTTTGCTATAAGTTCATTCGCAGTCAGATCTGCGCTGGAGATAGTAAATATATCATTCAATGATTTGTAGCGGTGCAGATGAGGGTCGATGGTGATTATCTTATCGATGGAATTATTCAGCAGTTTTGCCATTATCCTGGATGATATCGCTTCTCCAGGATGGAATCTCTTGTCCTGCCTCATGTATGCTAAATAAGGAGCAGCTAAAATCACTTTCTTCGCGCCCAGATCTTTGGCAGTTTCCGCTGCAAAGACAATATCAAATAAAGACATCTCCGGCCGGGGTTGGAATGATTGTACAATCACTACTGTTTTTCCTCTGACATCAGTATTATATTTAAGATAAGTATCTCCATCTGGAAAGGCAGAGATAGTCAGAGGAGAATATTTAGCTTTTAGTTTCACAGCCAATGATTTGGCGATCTTTACAGAATTTCCGCAGCTGGTTATTATGATGTTGATGCACCTCTTTTCTTTTAGGATATTTTTTTGATTTATAAAACTAGCGAATGTCGAAAACAAACCTTTAATAATCAAAGAATTATCTTACTTTAAATGAAAAAAAAGTTTGTATTTTTATTCGGTTTGATTACAATTTCTTTGCTGATTATTTCCTGTGCTCCAAAAGTTACAGAAGCTGTCGAAGAAACTCAGGAACCAGAAGTAATGATGCCTGTTCCGGCAGAAGAGCCACTGATTGAAGAAACCGCCCCAGAAGAAACAGCAGTTGCGGAAATCACCGCGCCGCAATGGAAATATGGTGGTTCAGCCATAACCGGCAATTATGCCGATTCTGATTTTGTCGATCTTGGCAGCGGCAAATACCGTATGTATTACAGCTTAGAGCCTGAACAGCCAGGCTTTCAAGGTCAAGTCTATTCAGCATTATCTACCGACGGGGTTGCCTGGACTCCTGAAGAAGGTGTAAGAAGGACCTTCTCTATCTTCCCAGATGTGGTCAAGCTGCCTGATGGGACCTGGAGGATGTATTTCCAGAACGCAGGAGTTATAAACAGCGCGAAATCTTCTGACGGCCTGAAATGGAATGATGAATCCGGCGTAAGGATAGACAATAAAAATAACTTAGGATTGTCTTTAGAAAGGGCGGCTGGACCTACTACTATATACGATGGTAAAAAATATATCATGGCTTACAGCGGTGCCATGCCGGGAAAGTATAAAGATGCGCCAAACAGTGATACAGCCGTATTATTGTGGGCAACATCATCTGACGGGCTTAAATTTGAAGTACAAGGTATGGCTCTTGATACCAGAAACGATAAATATTATGGTTTTGCAGATACTCCTGACCTGGTCAGGTGGGACGATGATACGATCAAGATGTTCTTCTGGGGATACTTCGGCATCTACGAATCTATTTTTACCGGAACTGGTTTTACCGAACCAAAAATAGTCTACCAAGCTAAAGACGAAGATCCGCTGCATCGCTTCCCGTCAAGTCCGCCGGGAGACCCAACTTTAGGGAAAGTGGAAAATAAATGGTTCATGTACTATGGACAGCATACCAAGGGGATTTTTTATGCGGTATTGGAATGACCCTGTTTGCGCAGTTTTTACTTTTGTTATTTTGACTATTTTAATGGCTGCTTCCACCAATGCAGCCGCAAGTTATGATTTCAATTGCGCAACCCCTATAGAAGTCAATGAACTGCTTGAGGGAGAAATAAAATATAGATGCGTTGTTAAGAATACCGGAGATTCCTATTTAGAGCTGCTATATGAAGTCCAGCCAGAGCAGAACCCCATCGATCCACATTTAGCGGTCGGTTTTCACCCGCAGCCCTCAAAGATTTTTCTTGATGCTGGAGAAGAACAGCCGATTGTTGGATTTGAAGTGCCTCCCCATGTGCCTGCAGGACGGGATGAAATAAGCTATACCAGAACTTTTACTATCCGCCCCATCAAACTTAATAATGCCCCAACAAAGCAGGCAGCCATCACTACAATAATAAACAAAGATCCGTTGAATGAAGATGCAAAAGTATTGGGAAAAATCCTTGATGCACAGACAGGACAGCCGATCGGAACTGCAAAGATCTTTCTCAAGCACAAAAGATTTGAGGGAAGGGCGATGGCTAGTCCAAGCGGAGATTACAGCCTAAACCTGCCATCACTTCAATATCTCATGCTGGTTCAAGCTCCGGGATATGAATTGTTTTCTGAAGATGTTAATCTAAACGGCGGAGATGAAATAAAAAAAGAAATCCCTTTAAATAAGGCAAAAGAAAAAGGGAGTTATACCCTTATTAAAGAAGCCCAGCTTGAGCCTGGCGCATGGGAAGGTGTTTGGAGATCTGCAGTCTCTAATGATGGAAAATATTTTGCTTTTGGTATGGGTGGAGTTAACATAAAACAAGGAACACTTGAAGGTTATTTTTATCTTTTTGATAATTTAGGCAATGAAATCCTTAAGATAAAAACCGCTGATGAAGTAAGGGGCATAGATATCTCGCCTGACGGCTCCCTTATTGCAGTAGGTATAGGTTCTACCCGACAGAGAGATTCACCTCCTTCGGGACAGCAGTACGAAAAAGTGCTGGTTTATAGAAAAACAGGAGAGCTTGTCTGGAAAAAATTCCCTAAGGATAACGCCTTTCATGAAGTAAAATTCTCTCGCGACGGCAAGTATCTTGCTGTTGGAGATGCAGAGGGCTATCTTTATCTGCTTAATGCGGTTGATGGCGCAGAGATATGGAATAAATTCACGCGGGGGCAAGTACGTGCAATAAAATTTTATGATGACGGCTCTAGCCTTCTTGTTGGAAATGGAGAAGGTTACATCTATCTTTTTGACATAAATGGAAACAAAAAATGGAAAACTTATGTCCATTCATGGCCTTATGGTTTCATCGCATCAACTCCTGGAAATGGATTCTCTGCAGCAGGAGGCCATATGGGGTATTTGCACTTACTTGACAAGGATGGAAAAGATCTGTGGGCTTATGAAGCTGAAGGGGGATTTAGATGGGCAGAGATAGGGCCTGAAGCTTCTTATGTAGTTGGAGGGACAAGAAGCGAGCTGGCTTTTGTCGACTCTCAAGGAAAAGTGCTATGGAAAGGATATGACTCTGTAAGCGGCGCAACTACCAAGGATAAAAAGTATA
>CAYHKV010000089.1:0-4865 GCA_964357125.1 uncultured Methanosarcinales archaeon
CAGGTCGCTCATGTTTTTCTTTCCGTCCCTGAAAGGAAAATATTCATCCCGAAAATCTTTCAACAGGCCGGCGACAATCACTATTTTTCCTTCATTGGCATATCTTTCACAGGTATCTATGACCGAACTGTCAAAAAACTGGACTTCATCGATGCCGATAACCTGAGTTTTAGGGGTTACTAATCCTTCTAATTCCTGCACTGAATTTACATAATGCGCATCCAGCTGAAGCTTGTCATGGGAAGTTATGCTGTTCTTGCCATAACGGGTATCGATGCTGGGCCGAAAACCTGCACGGCCCGTCCGACGATCTCATATCTGGTCAATCTTCTTATCAGCTCGGTGCTTTTGCCGCCGAACATGGTTCCGGCGATAACTTCCAATCTGGCTTCGTTTCTTATCATATGAAGTTGGGGAAAGAGATGGTTTAAATAATTTTATAATCTTCAGAAGGTAGTTAATCAGCTGTTCTTTGACAACTTTCAGAAAAGGTCAAGAGTTTCCAGGAAACTTGCCCCAGAAACCCCTAAACACCTCTTTTCCCCAGTCCGGGAAATAAAATTAGTAAATCCTTCAGATTAATAAGCATTTTGTTTTTACAGAATTGATAATGAAAAAACAAATCATAAAAATTATTCTATCCTTAATTTTTTCAATCTCTGCCCTAAGCCATGGATCATCTGCAATATCTGAGCGGTACTCTGGAGCCATTCCTTCAGTTTGTTTACGTCTTTCTTGGAATCTTCCACCAGCTCTTTCAGTAACGGCCTGATCTGCTTTGCTTTATCTGGGTCCTTATCGTATTTATCTAATAATTCTTCATTGGTCATTATATTTAGAAGCTCTGTTCTTACTTTGCCTTTGAACAAAGAAGCCCTCTTGACCAGCTCGTTTTCAGCTACTTCTAATTTTTCTTTCATGTCGCTGACAGCGCTCTTTAGTTCAGCTGGGGCCTTCTGGTCTAATTTATTCAGGTCGACAATAACCTTGTTTTCGAAATATTCTATCTTATTCTCGGCTCTGCCGACCCAGCGCAATATGCGCAGCCCTTTCCTGAGGTTTCTTATGGCTCTTTTAGGCTCATCCTGCTCGATCTTATCTAAGCTTTCCCCCAATTAAGCCGCAAATTTATATCCAGCCATAACCCGCTGAAGAGCTTTCCTGGTATTTTTATTCAGTTCTTTTAATTCACTCATTTTTTTCTACCTCTTTTTCATCAAAGTATTTGTAAATGGGCTGCTGTTCCTTAAAATGCACTTCGTTGTTAGCCTGCCTGGCCAGCATGAAGAAAAAATCACTCAGGCGGTTGACGTAGATCATCAATTCAGGATTAATATCAATCACCTTTTTAGCTTTTACCAATTCTCTTTCTGATCTTCTGGTTATGGCCCTGCACAGATGCAGAAACGAACTGGCCTGCGTGCCGCCGGGAAGTATGAATTTGGCAGGCGTGCCCAGCTGTTCTTCGATCATATCTATAGCTTTTTCAACTTCCTGGATATGAGCCTGAGTTATCCGCGGCAAAGCTTTTTTTTCTAAGGCGCTGCCAGCGATGTCTGCTCCTACCTGAAATAAGTCATGTTGGATCTTGGTCAGAACTTCGCTTAGCCCTTTATCTCCTACCATCGATAAAGTTACTCCGACTATGGAATTAAGTTCATCGACCGCTCCTAAAGCTTCTATGCGCGGATCATCTTTCTGAATCATCCCGCAGCCAAAAAATGCGGTCTTTCCATGGTCCCCTACTTTTGTGTAAACTCCCATCTTGACAAGTAAAATCATCCAATATTTATAACTTGATCTTCATAGCTTCCGTCACGATAGATTGTGATACCTTTGCATTTGGATTTCCAGGCCAACAAATAGGAGTTTTCCACGTCTTTTATAGACGCAGTGCGGGGGAAATTTATAGTTTTGGAGATTGAATTATCAACGTGTTTCTGCAAGGTCGCCTGGATCTTGATATGCCATTCCGGACTGATATCCTGCGCAGTCACAAATACTTCCCTGATATCTCTGGGAATATCTTTATTGTCCTGGATGCTGCCTTCTCTGGCTATCCTGGAGATGAGTTCAGGAGAATAAAATTCGCGTTCCTTAGCGATCTTCTCAAAAGCTTTGTTAAGGTGGATTATCTGTGAATCTCCTAAAACGGTCTTATGAAAGGAGATGGCAAAAAAAGGCTCACAGCCAGAAGAGGCATCAGCCAGGATGCTGATGGTCCCTGTTGGTGATATGGACAGGCAGGCCATATTGCGCATCTTGCGTTCTGCTTTATAGTGCTCTGATTCTTTCCATGCCGGACAGGCTCCGCGAGTTTCTGCCAGCTGGGAAGAACTGCCGTAAGTAGTATTTTTTATGAAAGACATCAATCTGTCAGCCAACTCTAATCCTTCTTCAGAATCGTATTTTATCTTTAATTTGCTCAACAGGTCGGCAAAACCCATTATGCCTAACCCAAACTTGCGTGTTTTCTTGGTATGTTCTTCTATCTCTTTGGTAGGATAAGAATTCATGTCAATGACATTGTCGAGGAAATGTACTGCTGTCCTGACGGCTTTTTCCAATCCCGGCCAATCGATATCTTTTTTTTCAAGGTCGATGAATTTATTCAGGTTCAATGAGCCAAGCACGATGCCTTCATACGGAAGCAAGGGAGCTTCTCCGCATTGGTTAGTAGTTTCTATCTCGCCGAGATGTTTTCCCGGATGTTTGCGGTTTATCTCATCTATGAATATCAATCCTGGATCGCCGGATTTCCAGGCGTTCTGTGTTATCATGGAGAATACATCTTTCGCTTTTAGCCTGCCTACGTATTTTTCTGTCTTAGGATTTACCAAATAATATTCCCTATCTTCTTCTACCGCTTTCATGAAACGGTCAGTCACAGCTACCGATAGATTGAAATTTTTCAGGGCATTGGTGCTTCGTTTGGCTTCGATGAATCTTATGATGTCGGGGTGATCTACTCTTAATACTGCCATATTTGCGCCGGGCCTTACACCGCCTTGTTTGATCGCTTCCAAAGCTTTATCATACACTCTAAGGAAAGATACCGGGCCGGCAGCCACTCCGGCGGTCGAACGTACTATATCTCCTTTCGGCCTTAATCTGGAGAAAGAGAATCCTGTGCCTGAACCGCGCTGATGGATCAAGGCAGCATCGCGGAGAGTGTCAAAAATCCTATGTATCTGATCCTCGACAGGAAGGACGAAGCAGGAGCTTAACTGCTGGGTAATAGTTCCGGCGTTCATCAGTGTAGGGGAGTTAGGCAGGAATTTAAGTTCGGCCATGATGGAATAAAATTCTTCTTCGGTTTTTTTGATCTGCTCTTCATCTGCTTTATACATCTTGTCAGCAGCAGCGATATTTTTTGCTACCCTCATCAGCATCCCTTTGGGGGTTTCTATCACTTGCCCTTCAGGATTTTTGAGCAAATACCTGCGTTCAAGAATCTTAAGAGCTTCATTGGAAAAATTTAGATTGGCATCTTCATTTTCGCTTCCGATGATCAAAGCCCGTTGTTCACGGTCCTGGTCTTTTTTGTGGCGGTAAAGTATGAATGCTTTCGCTGTTTTGGCATGCCCTTCTTCGATGAGAGTTTTTTCAACAACATCCTGCACATCATCTACAGTCGGGATCTTTTCCTTGAATTTTTTCTGCAGAAGCTCCAATACTTTAAGCGAAAGATTTTTTGCTAATTCCTGATCCTTGCCTCCGACCGATTCTGCGGCCTGGAATATGGATTCAGTTATCTTGTTCAGGTTGAAATCTACCACTAAGCCGTCTCTTTTTATGATACTCTTTATGGTGGTGATCTGCTGGGTGGCGCTTTCGGTCATGTTTTATCTAAAAGAAAGAGAATATTAAAAGATTTTGGGTCGATTATGGTCATTTAAGACGTTTTAGGATGTCTTCGACCGTGTTTTCGCTCAATGATCTATCATAACTGAATTCGTTTTCGTGTCTGGTAAAATTGGCAAATGCGGTTTCAGATCCTTTTCCTTGAGTGTATTTAACTATGGCTTGAGCGATGCTCTCTGCGCTTCCTAAGGAATCAACTCTTTCCAGAAGTCTCGTCTGAGGTTCAAAGCGCCTGCTTTTCACGAAAAAACCATCCCAGCTATCATAAGCAAAAAGCGGTAATTTACTGAAGCAGGAAGTGCCATTGCCCAAGAGTTTGTGCATTGCCCAGGAAAAATTAGACTCTTTTTCTGAATCATCATTTCCGGCTACATTTTCAAGGTAATGTTCAACGATAGTGTCTGCTGAATCCTGAGGCAGCCTTTGCAGAAGAAGGGTAGAATAATCGTCATATATGTAAGGCGCATTATATCGATCCTTAAGGATCATCCCTAAACGATGACTGAACCGTTCGCTGGCATCTCCGACAGAGATTGCAACTGCATCTTTTTCTGCCGGCAAGAAAAGTATCTTATCGTACTTGATGTGTTCTGCTGAGCCGCCTCTTTCGCTTCCGGCGCCATCCCAGCTGACTGTTGGAATTTCGTAGTCTGTAGCTTTGACGGTTCTTCCCGGAAATACTTGCGATAATAATCTTAAAGAATGATGCAATCTTTCCCTGGGTGTTCGGGGATATTCTTCATCTTTTGTTTCTGGATGTCGGTACATGTGGTTTTGAAGCGATGAAATAAATTTAAACATTTAGGTATTAAAAGATGCATAATTGGATATTTATAATAAAAAAGTTATTTAAGGCGTTTTAGGATGTCTTCGACGACGCATATGCTTGATATTTTATCAAATTCCTCTCTCGCAAAATAAGCAAAAGGGGTATCTTTAA
Organism: uncultured Methanosarcinales archaeon; assembly: GCA_964357125.1. GTDB lineage: Archaea > Nanobdellota > Nanobdellia > Woesearchaeales > GW2011-AR9 > JACPIL01. Next base: position 4,805 of record CAYHKV010000089.1, read on the forward strand.
CATTATCTTGAACATAGTTGGTCACAGCTTTAGCGATACTCTCTGCGCTCCATAAGAAGTC
>CAYHKV010000090.1:0-4863 GCA_964357125.1 uncultured Methanosarcinales archaeon
ACTCAACCACAAAGCAGGTTGAGTGAGTGGGATTTCTGGCTAGAAATTCTTAAGAGATTTTCCAAAAAAGGCAATCTGACCTCACACAAACAACAATACAAATCCGATCAGAAGTATTGTCGCTCTTACCGTGAAGGTAAGCACATTCTGATAATGCTTTTTCCAATGCTCTCTTTTCATGTCCGAAGACCCGTCCTGCGAAGATACCGCTTTTTCAAGATTCTTTTTCAGCAGGTCATAGAGCAAAGCTAATGCAACTAAAAGCAACAGCATTATAGCGCTATAATACATCATCAACGGAGCTACTATCCCGCGCATAAAGTCCCCCATGTATAGATCCCGCAGCAGGTAGAAAGAACCGCTTACGCTTTTCAGGCTGAACATGCCGCCTACCAGCCCGGTAACAAATATTCCCGGAGCAGACAAGAAGTATTTCTTCAATTCAACAAAATAATTCTGCACATTTCCCGGGACGACCAATTTCCAGGTGGTAAAAAAAGATTTTATGCCTAAAAGGCCGAATATCAATGCAGCTATACCTACCAGTTTGTAAAACAGATAATATACCTGCGAATCATAGAAGAAAGACAGAGAGCCTAAACCGAATAAAACATAAGCTATATAGATCCCTGCCATGAAATAAACGCTTACTTTTATTAGGTCTTCTTTGGTTTTGGTTATCGGCAGTATGGCCAGGAATATCAATAACAAAGCTAAAACTCCCGGCGCAAACATATTGCTCAATGCATCTCCGGTGATCAAAGAGAAAGTAAGTGTGCTTAATATATTAGGAGATTCTCCCTGTCCAGATATGCCGACTGTACCTTGAGCAGCTGTCAGAGGAGGACAGTTTGGATCGTCATTATCCTTTATGCTTTCTTCCAATAAAGAAGTGATGGCTTTCGAACCGATCAAATAGGTATTTTTCATGAATACTACCGGAATGGACCTGGAATTCTTTTCGATGCCGTAAGCATCATAATACTGCTGCAATAATTCAAAATTCTGGAAATTATGGTATACTTCATATTTTTCTATCTGCAGATGTTCATATTTATGCTCCAGGCTGTATACCGCCGTGTCAACTGCAGTACAATCTTTACATTCTTTCCCAAAAAAATAATATACGCAATCTGACTCTACTGCAGCAGTCTCAGCAGCCGTAACCGGTATAGCTAATAAGATTACTGAAATTAGCATTAAAAAGATTATTTTGTTCATCCACACCACTTTATAGTCTAATAGGCTTATTGATTTTATAAAGCTTTTGTTGCGCCAGATGATATTAGGTGCTGACTAAGCTTTTTTTCGCTTTAAAAGGATCTTTTTCTGTAAAGCTAACGAATGGTTCATCAGAAGTTTCATCATTCTTTCAGCAAAATCTGGATCAAGGCCGCTCTTGGCCGCCTGCTTTCTTCTTAATTGGACGATCTCATTTTCACGATCTTTATGACGGAGAGGAAGAGCATTTTTAACTTTGCATTCCACCAGATCATGGGCAGAACTCATCCTCTTGACCAACAAGCTTATTATCTGCTGGTCTAAAGAATCTAATTCACTTCTTATCGCGCCAAGAGTTTTAACATTATTTTTACCCATGATAACCTTAAATACCCATGATTGATAAACCTTTCTTAGGACTGCAACTTCTAAATTCGGCTCTGTGAGAAAATCTCGTATTCACTCGAGTTAGCACCGATTCGCCTGCCATTTGTTACTATTAATAAGAGCCATTCCCGCAGGGAGCATCCCCTTGGCTCTGTATTATTCATCTTTTTAGTAGGCTCATAGGTTGGTGCTAACCTGCATTTTCTACAGAGCCTCTAAATTCACTAAATTTATATATTAGTAACATCGCCCTTTTTTCCATGGTATCAGAACTTACGGAAAACAGCTTTCAGAAAGAAGTCCTTGAATCAAAGATTCCGGTCATAGTAGATTTCTGGGCTTCTTGGTGCGGACCATGCCGTATGCTGGCTCCGGTATTTGAAGACACCAGCAAAGAATACGCCGGCAAGCTGAAATTCGCCAAGATATCTACTGAAGATTTTCCAGACATCGCTTCAGAGAATATGGTTACCGGCATCCCCTGCCTGATAGTCTTCCATCACGGAGAAGAAGCTGGAAGGATCGTCGGCTTCCAGATGAAAGAACAGCTGAAGCAGAGGATCGATGCGGTTTTGGGTAAAATTTAATCTATAAATCGCAGCGTTGCATCTTAGAAATAGTAAATAAACTAAAGATTTAATACTTGCTTTTAATATTATAAATTCAGAGGGAATAAAAATGCCAAAATATAACACTGGATGTATGCCAAATACGGATTTCAGATATGAAGAATTTGAAGGATTACTAGGCAGTTTCCACTTGAGTTTGTTTCCGTTAAGAGATAGTGCAAAGCCAGAAGATCAAAGAGATTATCAAAAAGTTATGGAAATTTTGAATGGATTTGCACAAAGATATGGTGTTCAATCACCAGAGGAAGCAGCAAAAAATCCAAGAGCAAGAAAATATTGGGGAAATGCCCATGTAATGAAAAATTGGTCAACACTTGATATGATGGCTTCTTTTTGGAAAGATTTTGGAGTTGGTGCTGAACCGGGAACAGAAGACCATAGAGAACAATATGAATTAAGAATAACGATTCTTCTTGTATTTGACAGATATGGCATTGCACAAGTTGGTTATGAAGAACATCAAGGAGAAAGACTTCCAGTTAAAGTAGATTACTGGAATCTGGAAAAGTCAAGAAAAACTTTGGTTGATGTTCTGAATGAATAAACGCCAACCTCTTTTTTATTATTTCTTCAAATCTTAAAATAATCGTTTAGCCAGAACCTCAAATTGAAACAATTTAATCCTATAAGTTTATAAATCATAATTTTATTCTAACATCCATGAAACTCATATCGCAGGGCGCTGAAGCAAAAGTATATCGGGATAACGCAGTTGTTATGAAAGAACGGGTCAGCAAAGCATATCGCCATCCTGAATTGGATGAGACTTTGCGCAAGTTCAGGACACGAAGAGAAGCTAAAGTCCTTCAGAAATTAGAAGAGATGGATTTTCCTGCTCCCCATCTGCGGGAATTTTCTGATAAAAGGATGTCTATCACCATGGATTTCATCCCCGGAGAGACGCTTAAGCAAGTCTTACAGCAGAAAGGAGACCATTTCCAGCATCTCGCTCAAGAACTGGGAAAAAGGATCGGGACCTTGCATAAGGCTGACATCATCCACAGCGACCTTACTACTTCTAACATGATCCAAGATGAAAAGACCGGCGAATTGCAGATGATAGATTTCGGCTTATCATTTTTCTCAGAAAAAAATGAAGATAAGGCAGTAGACCTGTTTTTATTAGACCGATCATTGGAAAGCACCCATTTTAATCTTTACCCTGACATTTTTGAGCAAGTATTAGAAGGCTACCAAAAAGAATATCCTGGCGCAGATGCAGTATTGTCAAGGCTTCAATTGGTTCAGAAGCGTGGAAGAAACAAAAAAAGATAAATCTTTTTTTTAGTTTCTTTCCAGAAACAATAAGAATAAATAATTCACACCCATTTAGTAGCTATCGTTCCGGGGCCTCTTCTACCCTTCATCGGTCCGTCATCATACATAAATCCTGCTCCACTTAGGTTCTTTCTGGCCAATTCAGAACTGCTGTAGGTAGCAAATAATCCTGAATTTTTCATTACCCGATGTATTTCTTCAAAAAAAGAGACGACCCACATCTCCGGAGCAGTCAAAGGAGAAAAAGGATCAAAGAAAACCGCATCAAAATTATCGCTCTTAAGTTCTTTTACTGTTTCTCTGGCATCGCCTAGAATGACTTTTACTGAAACTTTCCCCTGATCAAACTCTAATGCTGAAGGACTCAGTTTCTTATAATGGTTGAAAAAAGGTATGGGCGGATTGACTTCCTGAATTTTCGAGACAATTTCCCGATCATATTCTAAGCCAATCACTTCAATCTTACAATCGGGATTCACTTCTAGGGCAGCGCTAATTGCCATGGCTGAATTATATCCCATGCCGAAACACACATCTAGAATCCTGATACTTCCTTTCTTTGCCAGCTCTCTTATCTTACAGGGGGTTACATACTTATTTACTGCTTCTTCCACCGCTCCGGTCTGGGAATGATAGCTTTCACCTACCTTCTCATTAAGAAAAGTTTCGGTATTATCTGCAGTCAATATTTTACGGAACATCTATATTCACGATCCTTTAGCCCTTCCTTTCTGTATCAATAGCTTGGCCACTTCCGGAAATATCTCAGTTTCCTCGCCTTCTTCAAAGGGGCCGTACACTTTCATATCCTTCCACACAAAGCTTGGAGTAGCATGCAGGAATTCTATCTTAGTCATTATTACTTTTTTTTCTTCTTCCGGAACAGTCGCCGAAGATTGTTTAAGCAGTTCCGCCCTTATCTGTTCTTTCCTTTGCTCAAGACTCAAATCTACTCGCTGGACCTGAGCATTTATCTCCGGCAGCTCGCCTCTGAATAGATTTAACAGGATGCCTCTTCTGAAATGATCCAGGCTGGCCAAGATCTGGTTATAGAACTCTTTTTCTTCACGAAGCATAGAACTGGTATCGATGATATCTGAACCGGTCCTGCTCCTGTTCATGGCGATCTCCAATATCTTTTTTTCCCTTTTTTCATATAACTCTTTTAGGATCCTGCGTATGCTGCGGAGCTCATATTCCAGTTTTTCTTTTTCACCTGTAGCAAAAACATTCTCCCCTTCCTGTTTCAATTCCAATAAAGCCTGTTTTTCGCGGAGATAGCTAACCACATCAAAGAAAAATGAAGCATCTAACTTCTGCAGGTCTTCTTTTTTCTTCTCATTGCGAA
>CAYHKV010000091.1:0-4842 GCA_964357125.1 uncultured Methanosarcinales archaeon
TCAAGGCTTTTATCCCATAGTTTTTACCAGCGATGATTATCAGCTTTATGGCGGATGGGATTGGGCAGTCAGAAACGTAGAAAGGATATATTCTTTGTATGGGATGAATATATCAAATAATTCTGTTTCTATCCCGGCTGAGATAAATAATACTGCTCCGGATTATTCTTCTGTTGACATTTTTACTTCCAAGGCGAAAGGAAATATCAGCATAAATGATTCATGGCTGGTCTTTAATAGTTTTGTATCAAAAGATGTGCTTGGAAGCTATAACCAGAGAGTAACTCAAAAAGTGGTTAATGCCACTTCAAGCGCAAGGATTGGTCCTATCCCTGGTGGATCGCAATGGCCGGTATTTAATGTCGCGATAGGCCAATATCCTCCTTATAATTTTGGCAACAGCAGCTTCAGCGGCGGCAATAGTAGTTTTAATATGTTGTCTTATTATATGTATCTTAATTATTGGCGTCCGGAAGCAGCTTATATCTATTGGACCGATATAGCGAGGATGGGAAGTAGGGATCTTCCGATTTATGTTATGCCGGATGCTTTGATGACAGAAGAATCTTATATCTGGAATAATTTTTATCTCCTTCTTGCAGCCGGAGTAGACGGGGTAGTGTATTTTACTGATGCAGAATCTACTTCCCAATTCTGGAATGTTACACGACAGAGGATCGGACCGATGATACAAAAGTTCGGCTCATTATTTACAAAGCTTGAGCCGACTAGGCGTCCGGTAGGTTTTTTATCGTCATTCAGCACTACTATCTACCATAATACCCACGTACTTGATGATCTATGCGCCTATACAAATCTGCTGATGGCTCACGTAGATGTAGAGCCTGTTTCAGAAGAGGAGATCCTTGCCGGAAGGATGTCGCAGTATGATGCTATCTTGATGGAAGATATAGATTGGCTTAGGAATGATGTAGTGTTGAATCTATCATCAGATTCTGCAGGAATGCCGACAGTTATACGCGACAACAGGACAGAAGTGAACCTATCTGGAAGCCACATCCTGAATTGGACTAATCTTAGTCTTTCTCCATTAGGGGTATATTGCACTCCAGTGGCCGGCGGCGATTATGACAATGAAAATCATCTCAGCCAGATACGCTCTGCGGTAAGTTCGGCAGTGTCGCCTACAGTGATGATCGAAAATGATACAGTGATCTATAGAAAATATCAGGCAGGAGATGCTTATTATTTCTGGCTGGTGAATGTGCATTCATTTGAGGAATATGAAAGAGGCTGGGATTGGTTTACCTACAGAGGCGGCAACAGCAACACCACCGCCCAGCAGGCAGTAATCAGTTATTTCACTAACCGAAGCATCTATAACGGCAGCATAACCACTAATGTGAGCGTCCTTGTCCCTACCGGCATGACGGTCGTAGATGTGATAAATCGTTCTACGCTCACTGCTTCGTGGAATGGAAACTGGTCTATGTTTGATGTAGAAATACCAAGGCTGGCTGGAAAATTGATCGCATTATATCCTGCAGCTCCATATTCAGTAAACATCAGTTTTCCAACTTCCATCTCTTTAGGATATCAAGGAACTTTAAGAGCTGATATCTTTGATAGTACAGGAAGTACGATCAGAGCAGCATTCCCTCTTTATTTAGAACTGCTTGATCCAGCCGGAATGAACCATTCTTACACTAAATATACTTCTACCAACACTACTGGAAGTTATGAATCGGCTATAATTATAGGCGCTAACGATCCTGTCGGAAGCTGGACCTTGCGGATTACGGAGCTTTCTACAAATAAACAGAATTCTGTAAGTTTTGCGGTGAGCTGAAGGTATTTTTATGTTTAAAGAATTTAAGATTAAAGCCTATTCTACGGTCACTGATTTAGCCAGATTTCTGGGCTTGTCGATATCGCATTCTTTCATGTCTGCGACATGATATGCAAATAACTGCAATGGAATTACAGACAATAAAGGATAATAGATCTCTTCTGCTTCTGGAATGTAAATAACATCCTCGCAGATAGACTTTATATCCTGATCTCCTTCTGTAGCGATGGCTATCACTTTTCCATCCCTGGCTTTTATCTCTTCGATGTTGCTTAGAGTCTTAGCGTATACGGAATCCTTTGGGGATATCGCTATAGTGGGCAGATCTTCAGAGACCAAAGCGATAGGCCCATGTTTTAATTCTCCGGCAGGATAAGCTTCAGCGTGTATATATGAGATCTCTTTAAGTTTCAAAGCGCCTTCCAAAGCGAGCGGATAGTTTCTGTTTCTGCCGATGTATAAAAAATTTTGATAAAGGCAGTATTTTTGCGCCAATGTTTTGATCTCTTCATTTTTTGACAAAGCCAGATTAATTTTATTTACGATCCCTGTGAAATCATTTTCTCTGCCGGCTAAAAAGAAAGCTAACTTATACATGATCACTAATTGGGACATAAATGCTTTAGTGGAAGCTACTCCTATTTCCGGACCGGCCCTAGTATATATAGTCTGGTCAACTTCCCTGGCGATAGTGCTGTCGATCACATTGATTATGCCAAGAGTTCTAGCGCCTTTTTGTTTGGCCAGTCTTATGGCGGCTAAAGTATCGGCGGTCTCTCCGCTTTGTGATATGGCTATTACTAGGTCATCTTTGCCTAAAAGCGGCTCTTTGTATCTGAATTCTGAAGCTATCTCATAGTTTACCGGAATTTTTGCCATCTCTTCGATGATGTACTTGCCGACCAATCCGGCATAGCTTGCGGTTCCGCAGCCGACCATTATTATCCGCGAGAAATCTTTTTTGACATTTATCTGGACTTTGGCAGTTTCACGAATAACTTCCGGCTGTTCAAAAATTTCTTTTAGCATGAAATGTTTGTATCCTCCCTTCTGCGCTTTTTCCAGATTCCAATTGACTTCCTTGATATCTAAAGGTTCTTCCTCACCGTTAAAATTGCAGACTTGTATGTTTTCTGAATCTATCCTGGCTATCTGGAAATCATTAAGATATATCACTTCTTTAGTGTGTTCTATTACTGCTGAAACATCTGAAGCGAGAAAATTTTCATTTTTGCCGACACCAACTACTAAAGGGCTGCCGTTTCTTGCGCCTATTATCTCTTCATGGTCATTTTTAATCACACAAAAAGCGTATGCTCCCTGTAACCTTTTGATGGTTTTCAGTACTGCATCTTTAAGGTTGTCAGAATAATTTTTGGCTATCAGATGGACTATTACCTCAGAATCGGTGTCGGAGGAGAAGGTTATGCCTTCGTTTCGTAATTCTTCTTTTAGTTCCAGATAATTCTCGATTATGCCGTTATGCACTACTGCGAATTGATTAGATTGGTCGGTAAATGGATGAGCGTTTCGGTCGGCAACTCTTCCAGTTGTAGCCCATCTGGTATGACCTATGCCAATCTTGCTTATGGGTAAGCCAGTCGTGGCGATATTAATGTTACTTATCTTTCCAATTTTTTTTGTAATTAAAATATTATCATTTGTCTGGATTCCAATTCCCCAAGAATCATAACCCCTGTACTCCAGTTTTTTTAATCCTTCGGTAAGGATTTCTATGGAATTTTTTTTGCCAACATAGCCGATAATTCCACACATCTTATCTTACCTCGTATTTTTTCATCAAAGTTTCTAATTTTTTCATCTTTACTGGATGTTTAAAACCCACATATTCATTGAAAATTTTAAAATTATCTTTATGGGTTATTGAGAAATAATGCATGGTTGTTCTATTTTTTGATTTATGGATTAGGATTTTATTTGGCCTTATCCCAAGTTTAATTACAATGTTTCTTATATCGTTAATTAAATCTCTACTTTTTTGAGCAATAACGATCATCCTTTTGTCTGGATAAAGAAATCCTTCGTCGTCATACAAGGCTTGGAGAAATGCCCCTAACCATCTTTTATCATCGATTTGATAAATAAAAGGAGGTATTCGTTTCTTTTTATTAAGGGTTTTGTAATCTAATAGGTTATACAATAATAATCCAACGGTCGTTGGTAACCATATTTCGTTACCTTGCAACTCTCTGTTTCTGCTGTATAACTTAACATCACCAAAGACCTGCTTGATATCTTCGCCAAATGAATCCAATAATTCTTGTTGGTTATTAACATAAAATGCTCGGTATTTTTTTTCATTCTCAATAACTTGGATGCCGCCGTCTCCTAATATGTGGGCTATAATTCTTAGTAATGATGGCGATTCTAAACTCTTAAGATTAAAAGAAAGCGGAAAAGAGTTTTTGGTTTTGATGGTGATAACGTTATCAAAAACTTCCTTTTTATCGATACGCAGAAGAGCAGCTAATCTTAATAGTGTTTCAAAATGTATCCAATAGTTTCTAACAACCGCTATTCTAGCTATAGTTGTGCGAGAAACATTTACTGCTTCGCCTATTTTTGTATAATTAATGATTTTCTTTTCTAAAGTCTTTTGGAATGACAAAGAAATACGGCAATAATAATGTTCTAATTTCATGGAATTTAAGATATTCATGCCTTGCTCCTGAATTGGGATATCCTTTAATTTCTGAAGGTAGGTGCTCATTTCACTTTGATTTGCTACTATCTTTTTATAAGAAAATCGGTTTTTGGAAGATATTAATTCGGAATCATAACCCCTATATTCTAATCTTTCCAATCCAGCTATAAGGATCTGGTTCGCTTCTTTTTGGCCTACGTATCCGATGATCCCACACATGAAGCATGATTTTATTATTTCAGATTTAAGAAGGTTGTGATTTCTGGATAGGGAAAAAAGATTTTTGATATTTTTGACCGCCATAACCTAAACTCTATTATCCCGAAACTGGTTCGCATCACGAAACTAGTTCGTCCCACACTTCTTT
>CAYHKV010000092.1:0-4729 GCA_964357125.1 uncultured Methanosarcinales archaeon
TCAACCTATTATTTGAGCAAAATATAAATAGGCTTTCAAAAGAATTAAGAAATAACATCATCAATGGGGTTGTATTATACGGCTTTATCAAAGTGAATTGATCGATCTTTTAAGTATGGCAAAGGAAATGAGCTGGAAAGAATGTACTGATGAAGGGATCATCACTGCGGCTGTTCCGGATAAGGAAAGAGCAAAGCAGATATTAGAGATGGCTAACCTAAGGCTAAAATTTTGGGACCAAAAGACTGCTGATGAGTTTATGGTTTTAAAAGTAGAGGCTTATTACGACATCATCAAAGAGCTTATTTTTGCGCATCTTTATAAAAATGGTTATAACTGTACCAATCATCTATGCCTTATAGCTTATCTTGCAGAAAAATTTAAGGATTTTGATTTTGAGATCCAGAAAATAGATGAACTGCGAAAAGTGCGGAATGAAATAAACTACCGCGGATTGAAGATAAAAGCTGATTATCTAGAGAGGAATGAATTAGAATTTAAAAACATCATTAAACGGCTCAAAGAGGAATTAAAATGAAAACGACCAAAAAAGCACTATCAAAACATCCCAAAGCTGAAAAGCTGCATTATAAGGATGAGGATATCCGCTGGGCTACCCCGGAAGCGGCAGCCGATTATCGCGCGGAACGGCTTAAATGCAAAGTCATCGCTGATCTGGGCTGCGGTATCGGATTCCAGGCTTTTTCTTTCGCTAAAAAATGCAAAAAAGTATATGCGGTGGAATTGAATAAGGAGAAAATAACACTTGCAGAAAAAAATGCGGAAATTTTAGGCCTGAAGAACATTGAGTTCATCCATGGTGATATTTTAGATGAAAAAGTGATCAGTAAATTGAAGGATGTTGAGATTGTATTCTGCGATCCTGAACGGCTGCCGGAAGAGAAACAGCGTTCTGTAGCATCTATCAAGCCGAACATCCGCCAATTGTTGGATAAATATTCTGAAATAACTGAAAAGATAGCAATAGAATTTCCTCCGCAGATAACTGAAATACCTTTTGACTGTGAAAAGGAGTATTTATCTATCGACGGGCAGCTGAATAGGCTGACTTTGTATTTTGGCGGATTGCAGAAATGCGAAAAAAGCGTAGTAGTCCTTCCTTCAGGAAAGAAATTATGCTCATCAACTGCAGTTTTGGAAGAGACAGATGAATTAGGTTCTTACTTATATGAAGCTGATGCTGCGGTAGTTAAGGCAGGATTATTGGCTGAATTATGCCAAGAAACAGGAGCAAAAATATATTTTTCCGGGAAAGCGGTATTCTTTACCGGCGATAAAAAATTAAGTTCGCATTTTTTTAAGAATACTTTTAGGATCTTAGAGTCCTGTAAGCAGGACCAGCATGAAATAGTTGAAGTGTTAAAGAAGAATGATGCCGGTAAGGTAGTTTTAAGATTGTCCGTAGATCCAGATGAATATTGGCAGGTAAGGAACAAGCTGGAATCGAGATTGACCGGAAAAAAGAGCTGTTACTTATTTTATTTCAATGAATTAGCGGTCATAGCGGAAAAGATATGAAATCACAAAATCTGACTGAAGAGGTTACTGAAGAAGTGATGGTTGAGGAAGGATTGCAGAAGTAGGATCATTTATCTTTAGGCATGGCTATCGTTTTCCTGACCTCGGGAAAATGGTTTTACTTTTTACCTTTATCTTCTATCTTTTTCTTATTTTCCGGCTCTGAAAGATAATTCTCTTTTGATGTGATCGGGCGGCCTAATTCCTGTTCTGTCTCTTTTCTGGCATTACCGGCTATTTTTCCGCCTCTTTTGGCGGCACCTTCAACTTCCGTATAACCTTGAGCATCTTCATTTCTTGTTATTTCAGTAGATACTCTTTCTCCTAGCATTGTGAAAATAAGTTCTAGGTCATTCATATGGTCTCTGAGGTTTTCGGTTTTAAGGCCTTTGAATTTGGAATATTCGCTGGGGGACATACCAAAAGTTGCTTTACTGATTTCAGCGGTAAGTATAGCGAACTCTTTTTCTGTTTTTACGTCACGTTTCTTCCATTCATCTGTTAATTCATCGCGTATGACGATACCCCTTACTCTTTTTTCAATCCATTCATCAGAATAACCTTTTTGTCGGTAGATGTCTTTCATACGTTTTTGAGCTAATTCTGGATTTTCTATTTCCTGAACACGTTCATAACCGGTTTTGGCCAGCCATAACTTAAATGGTTCTGCCTTAGGGGAAGGGATGGATTGGATAAGCCTAAAGAGTATTTCGGTATTAGCGCAATCGGTTTCATAATATTTGCCATCTGAGGAGGGTAATTTCAGTTGGTGACAATTTGTCACCACCTCACTTCCTTCTTCTCTTAGCCTTTGACTGAGCTTATTCCAGTATTTTCTTGCGGTTAAAGAGTCGCTCTGTTCGGTTAAAACAGCAATGGCATCTACAACAGAAAACCACCATTCTTCATTATGCCATACTTTCCGTATCTTCTTTCCTTCAAATACTGACAATGTATTCATATTTGGCCACTCCTTATGTTGGAATTATGATTATAGAAAGTATATAAACTCTACCCGCGGTTGTCCAGTGCGGGAGTGGGTATCATACCTCTCTTTAATAGAATAATATTTAAAAAGTAAAGAGATTATCTCCTCCTTTATGAAAATACTGACTATCCACGCAGATTTCATCGAATTTGAAGCTAAGAAGAAGGCTTTCTCTGCCGCTGAAGAAGGAGTAGAGAAAGGGAAAAAAGTAAGAGTAGATGAATGTCTGGTAGTATTTTCTGCGGTTGAAAAAAGGGATGAAAGCAATGTTAAGGCAGTATTGCAGCGATATCTGCAGGAGATCAAGAATATAGTCCAGCAGGTGAATGCCCAGAAGATTGTATTATATCCTTATGCTCATCTGAGTTCTTCTTTATCCGATCCTAAAGTGGCTGAGGATTTCCTGAAATCAGCAGAACAGGAATTGAAGTCTCAGAAATATGCAGTGTTTAGAGCGCCTTTCGGCTGGTATAAAAGTTTTAACATATCTTGTAAGGGACATCCGTTGTCTGAACTGAGCAGAGAATTCAGTTCTGAAGAGAAGGTTTCATTAAAGAAAGAAGGAAAGGATGAACTGTTTGAATTCAATGATAAAACGCTGAATAATGATGAAAAGATATTATTGACCGGAGCTTTGATAGTAGGGAAGGCAGTAAAGGACTTACATCCTAAAGCTGAAGTTACTTCCAGCGGTTTTTATCATAATCAAGCTTATGTTGATGTAGCTGGTGTTGAATTAAGCAATGAAGATCTGGCTAAGATCGAAGAACAGGCATCGACTATTTTGAAAGAACATTTAGTATTGAGTAAGGTTCCGGTGCAGCAGATCACTAATTCTTTACAGAAAAGCATCATCCAGGATATCGGTATCAAGGCGGTTGCTTATGCTCTGGACGGATTGCGGGTCGTTCCTTTGCATAAAGATCCTTATGTATCTGCTGATAAAGTAAAAGCGTTGAAAGTGTTAAATATGTCTAAAGTTTATTGGAAGAATAATGCTAATAATTCTCAACTGACTAGAGTGTATACAGTCGCTTTTGATGAGGAAGGAAAGTATGAAGTGTTCCTGAATAAAAAGATTGAAGCTGAATCAAGATCGCATCTTAAGATAGGAAAGGAGATGGGGTTATTCGTGACTTCAGAATTGATAGGCCCGGGACTGCCTTTGTTAGCTCCTAAGGGTATGATAATGAGAGAGGAAATCATTGATTTCTTATGGTCATTGCATAAGGATAAAGGTTATCAGAAAGTATGGACTCCACATATCGCTAAAGAACAATTGTATAAAACTTCAGGGCATTGGGATAAGTTCGGCGATGAATTGTTTAAAGTGAAAGGCAAGACCGATGATTTTATCCTAAAACCCATGAACTGTCCTCATCATATGCAGATCTATAATGCTTTTTCATATTCATATCGGGACCTACCGGTCAGGTTTTTTGAACCGGCTACTATCTATAGAGATGAAAAGTCAGGACAATTGATCGGTTTGAGTAGAGTTCGTGCTATTACGCAAGATGACGGGCATCTGTTCTGCAGGGTTTCGCAGATAAAACAGGAAGTGGCTACTATTGTAAGTGTTATTAGACGGTTCTATAGTACATTGGGTATGGATAAGGACTATTGGGTCTCTCTTTCTGTAAGAGGAGAAGATAAGTCCAAGTATTTGGGTACTGATGAAGTTTGGAAGATTGCTGAAGATTCGCTTGAAGAAGCAGCTAAAGAAAATAAACTGCCTTACAGACGAGTAACTGGTGAAGCTGCTTTCTATGGTCCGAAGTTAGATTTCTTGTTTAAGGATTCTCTGGGCCGGGAATGGCAGTTAGCTACTATCCAATGTGATTTTAACCTGCCTCAGCGGTTTGATCTTTCGTATATGAACGAGGAGAGCAAGAAAGAAAGACCGGTGGTCATTCACAGGGCTATTTCGGGGTCTCTGGAAAGATTTATGAGCGTTCTTATTGAACATTTTGCCGGGAAATTTCCTCTTTGGTTGACACCGGTGCAGGTGAAGGTGCTTACGGTTACGGACAGGAATAATGATTTTGCTGCTTCTGTCGTTGAGAAGTTACGGGAACAGAATGTTCGAGTGGAGTTAGATGATCGCATGGAATCTATCGGCCGTAAGGTGCGTGATGCGCAGATGGAGAAAGTGGGGTATATTGTCACTATAGGCGATAAGGAGACTGAGAAGAAAGTGTT
>CAYHKV010000093.1:0-4604 GCA_964357125.1 uncultured Methanosarcinales archaeon
AAATTACGAAACGTCATCTATTCCCAAGGAAGCTCATTGCCTTGTTCATCATATCTTTCATAGCTCGTGACGCGCAGTTCTCCCCGTTCGTAGCTTTCAGAAATCCTGATGTTTATAACTCCGTTAGCATGATAATCTATCTCTAATCTCTTTTCCAACAGCGACCCAGCTTCATCAAATTTGATTCTTGACGTCTTGCGATAATCAGCAATTCCATCATTTTTAAGATCAACAGTTATTACTTGTTTAAGCTCACGTTCTGTTACATCATAGGTACTGCTGACTTCCACCTTATCTTCTTTTGTGAAATTTTCGTCGATAAGTAAGCTTTCAGTTATTGTGTCTAGATATTGGCTATTTTCTGGCGTATCTGAACCTCTAAGCTGCGAGCACCCTATTAAGTAGCTTCCTATAAGCATCCCGGCATAAGTAAGTTTTACCATTTTTTTCCTTCAATATTATAAATAAGCGCGGAGAGGGACTTGAACCCCCGATCTGTTCCTCTGCAGGGAACCGCTTTAGCCGCTTAGCCACCCGCGCAATTGAAAATTCAGAATAACGATTATTTATATACTTTTAGTAAAAATAGTCCCTATTTCCCGCTTAACCATTTAACGTAAGAATAAAGCACTACCGAAAGATTGATCATCCTCATGTTTACGTTGTAGGCCGCATCTACTCCCTTTTTGATCTTCAATACGTTCTGCTCGATCTCTTCGACCCGCTGCAGCTCAGCTGGAGGGATGCGCCTTTTTATGCTGTTAAAATCAATCTTATTGTATTCCTCTTCTAAAGAGATGTGGAAGAAAGCTCCTTTCTGCATGGTTTCTATCAATCCATTAACTTGTGCGACCGGTCCTTCATGCACCATGTCCTGAGCCTGGAAAACAAATCCCTGGTTGCGTAAAATAAACTCAAATAATCCTTTTATCTGGTCATTTACGCGGATCTTTTCTTCCGGTGTGCGTAATTTCGGGATGAGATTCAGCATAGTGACCAGCTCTTTTGAAGATGTAGCCTGCCATACCTGCACCTGCTGCAGATAATCTAAATTATTCTCCAGAGCGGGGGGTATTGGATTCAAGGCCTGTATCGCTCTTTGCAGGCTTACCGCTTCGTATACGCTTGATTCCAGCTGCGCCAAAGATCGTATGAGCTCGATAGTAGGTTCTACTAAACTGATCGCTTCTCCCACTGCCTGCAATTCACTGGAAGAAACAAAAAATTCACAGAAAGCTTCTTCCATCGCTTCTTCTTGCAGGGGAAGTTTCATCTTTTCTTTTAGTTCCCTGACCATGTAAACGCTTTCTAGGTCGGCCATCCTGGGCGTCAAGTGATTAAGTTGATGAATGTATAACATGATCTCACATCTTTTTTCCGCTTAAAGGTGAAACCTCTGGAGTTAAAGAAGGTTTTGTCTTACGGGTCTCTAAACGGTCATTTTTACCGCAGTAGGGGCAGTTTAAATTGTGTATCACTCCGGCTTTGTACTTATCTGCCCTAAAGTTATAATTGCAGCGGTTGCAGAAATAACCTATGAAACTTGGAGCAGAAAGGCTTTTTATCTTAGAAGTGACTATCTCTCCTGCGGTAGCTTTCTTAAGTTCTCCGCAGCAGGGTTCGCATACCAGTAAGTTTTTATTTTGATCTTTCGGATATAATCTTACTTGATCCAAAGGAACCACTGCTTTACAGCGTTCGCAGGTTCTGGTTTTACGTATGTCCATCATCTCACCCTTTACTCTCAGCTATTTCAGGGCAAACCTATATTTAAAGATATCTGAAATTCAGAATAAGGATGATTACATTATGTTATCTTATGGTGGGCTATGCTTGCCATATGCCCGCTTAACTCGCCTATCCTCAGAAATGATACTCATTTCTGGGATGTTAAAATCCCTAAGGATTTAAACAGATTGCTGGCATGGAAAGATATCTGCGATGGAAAATAATGGTCTTCTGGTCATTTAGCTGATTTTAGAGAATTTCCTTTAATAATTACTGGTGTGTTGCTTCTATTTTATCTATTTCTTTTAAGATTTCGATCCAGTTATTTACTCGGATAATATTATGGTGTTCTGCTTGCTTGTTCCATGGTTTGTTTAACAATATTACCTTTATTCCTTTTTCAGCGCATTGAAGGGCATATTTGTCTTGATCTTCAATCATGATATCTATGGAAAGTTCTTCACATATCTCTCCTTTATTCTTGGTTTTATTAGTTATATGAAAATCTCCTGAATGAATAAGCTTAAAAGGAATTCCGTGAAGATACTTTTTCAACCATTTTTCCGTTTTTTCCTTAAAGAAAATCGGTCTGGCAGTTATGATGAACAATTGATTGCCCTTCTTGAGATGATTTACTGCTTCTGTAGCATTCTCCAGAGGCTCAATACTATCAAAATACTCTGATTGTTTAAACTCTTGATCTATTCGTAATCCTTCTTCTAAAGTAACGCCCCATACATCCGGCCAGTAATAAGTGTGAAAATTTTCTACAGGAATAAGTTTACCGGTTTTTAGATGATAAAACTGTACCAGTTTTTCTAGCTGTTTAGCTAAAACTTCATCGATGTCAATTCCAATTTTCATAATATCACTGAGAGAGTAAAAAAGCGGACCCGAGGGGATTTGAACCCCCGACCTACAGCTTAGAAGGCTCTAGCGGAACATTTCTGCTCAGTCGCCCTATCCAGTCTAGGCTACGGGTCCTTGAAAATCTCAAAACCCTTGATAACTTTTAAATATTTCTTTCGAGGAAGCTCATTTATGGTAAATTTGATAAGTCTGACCGCAAGGCCCGTGAGGGCCAAAGGGCTCAATAAGCTGGCAATTCCCCGGGAGCAGAAAGTAAAAGAATACTTTTTTTCTGAAGATTATTGTAACTTAGAACTGCTGCAGGATGTATCGGTAATTAATTATTCTGAAACTGCAAGCTTATTTTACCCCGGCTGTGGAGCGGATATTTTATTTCCCTTGAAATATATTGAGAGACTATTCCCACGGCTGCGTAAAATAAGTCTTACCTTCAATGACGTTGATAACAATCTAAGTATGATAAAAACGATCCTTGACGACATAGGCATCTCTTTTTCAGAGAAAAAGAACGGGATAGATTTTTATTGGAAAAATATCCTGGTGGATTTAAATTTTATTACCGGAAATGTATTTCAGCTTCTTCCCAAATTGCCTAAATTTGATATCTATTTTGAACGTGCTTTTCGGATAATGAAAGGCGACCATCAAGGCTATGAAGAAATGATCTATACAAAACTTAATCATGGCGGGATATTGATCAGCGATTCAGGATTCCAGCAGCTGCCTTTGCAGAAGATAAAAGTTTCGCAGGGATTAAGCTCTTACAGAGAGATGATAATCGGAGTGAAGAAATAAAATCTATACTAACTTTTCTATATGCTTTGTCATCTTCTGCCGCAACGAGAAAGTATTGCTTCCATTCATGTATCCAAACCATCCATTTAGTGTTTGGTCAATAGTTTCCTTGCTTATCATCTGGCTTTTGTAAAGTTCTTCCATCTCTTCAAGTTTTTGTTCTATTTTTCGCAGATTTCTTTTTCGCAGCAGAGTGTAGTGATAAAAAATCCGATAGCCTACAAAATCAAGGCCTTGTGAAAGCGGCTTGATCCTTGATTTCTGGGGATGAAGCTCAAGTAATAATCTTGTTCTGAGAAATAGGCTTATTTTTTCTTTATATTCCTGCAAAATAGCCTTATCTTTATCAAAAATAACAAAATCATCTACATATCTGATATACCATCTTGCCTTAAGCGTGTGCTTCACAAATAGGTCTAACTCATTCAGATAGACATTAGCCAGAAACTGCGAAGTAAGGTTACCGAGAGGCATTCCCTTTCCAAGATGGGGAGTTTTATGGTTGGCAAGAATTTTCTCAATAAGCTTGATAAGTTTTCGATCCGTTATTTTTTTGGAAAGTATCTGTATTAGTCTTTCGTGGTCAACAGTATCAAAATACTTCCGTACGTCTGCTTTCAAAACATATCCTCGCACGTAATTATTATTATATTTTTGGTTATTAGTATCACGCACTTTCATCCCGTTACTGCTTGCTTTCTGTTTGAATATGTTGAATCGCTTAACAGCCCCTGAAGTGCCTTTTCTTTTCCTATTAGCATAAGAATCATGGATGAATCGTTTCTCAAAGATGGGCTCAATAAGATTGCAGATGGCATGATGGACAACTCTGTCGCGAAAGTCAGATTTACTTATTTTCCGTGTTTTCGGATCACGCAGGATAAATGTCTCTAACGGCAGAGGCTGATATGTTTCATTGGCTAATTCCCACTGCAGCTTCTGCAGATTTTCTTTCAACTTTAACTCAAATTCTTGCACATCAAGGCGGGAACTTTTTCTTTTCCTCGCTTTGCGATAGGCCAGCTCTAGATTATTATAAGAACAGATTTTATCGTACAGTTTCGTAAATGTTTTCATGGCAGAGATGTCAAGGGCAGCCAGAGCCATTCCGCGAGCGCGGCCGTTGTTGTTGATAGGGTTGTTGTTGCAATTGAGGTTGAACCTATCTGTATTGATGTTGAGCCAGACCGCCCTCAGTAGCCAACTCACCG
>CAYHKV010000094.1:0-4340 GCA_964357125.1 uncultured Methanosarcinales archaeon
CCATGCGTGATTTTCCTATAATGCGTATCAATGAGCACGTCCATCCTAAAACCGGAAAGGAACAGAGAGTCTGGCCGTTGATGGTTTTTTCAGTAGCTATCGACGATCACGAGTTAGGCATCACCCACGTCCTTAACGGAAAGGATCACGCTGACAACGCCCAAAAAGAGATCTTGATAATGCAATGTTTCGGCTGGAAAAGTCCGGAATATAAACATTGGGGAAGGATAAATTTTGAAGGATTCACATTAAGCACGACCCAAACCAGGATGGCTATCGAAAGGAATGAATATACCGGTTGGGACGATCCGCGCCTTCCTTTTCTGCCTGCCTTGAGAAGAAGAGGCTATCAGCCGGAAGCATTCAGGAAATTCGCTATCGAGATCGGCCTTAGCCTGACTGACAAAAATGTAACTAAGGAAGAGTTCTGGAAGATGATCAATGCTTTCAACCGTGAAGTGATAGAACCTAAAGCAGATAGATATTTCTTTGTCAAGGATCCGGTAGAGATCGAGATTAAAGGAGCTCCTAAGAAAGAAGCTAAGATAGACCTTCATCCGGATAACCCTAAACGTGGAAAAAGAACTTTATCAGTATCGGGAAAAGTATCTATCTCACAGGACGATCTTAAGAAGCTTGGCAAAGGAAAAGTGCATCGCCTGATGGATTATTGTAATTTTTCTCTCAGCGGAAAAGGATGGAAATTTGTATCAAATGAATATGAGGATTTCAAAAATTCTCCCGACCGCGGCCTGATAATACATTGGCTTCCCGCAGACAAAAAAATGCTTCCGGTGCAGGTCAATCTTGATGACGGCACAGCAATCGATGGTTTAGGCGAAAAAGATTTAGAAAACGTAAAAGAAGGGGACATAATCCAGCTGGAAAGGATGTTTTTCGTAAGGTTGGAAAAAAAGGAGAAAGGAAAGATGATATTTTACTATCTACATCCATGATCACATGATGATATGATTCATGTTGATATAATACATGATGATATAATATCTACTAAAACAAAAAAGAGGTAAAAATATGGCAAGGATAAGCAGGGATACACCATTAGCGGAAATTACTTTACGCAGATATGAGAAACCCACTATGGGCGATCGGGAGTTAGTCCGTAAATTATGCCTTTCAGTAGGCCTATTACAGCCAGGTGATTCCAGGGATGTGATGGTCGATGTTCTTCACGTACTTCTTAAAGCGCGCCAGAACCGGGAAGAATTGCATTCGGAAGAGATCAAGAACAACGTTATGTCTTTAAGGAAAGGGTTAGGATTGCCTATGCTGGGCATAGCCTCTTCAAATATACGCCGTCAGTTGAAACGCCTTAAGGATCTTCATCTTATCGAGACTAATGCCAACCTTTACAGGATAACAGAATTCAATAATCTCTCTGAGATATTTGAAGAAAAGATCGAGAATTTTGTCTTGAATCTGGTAGTAAGCAGGGTCAAGGATTACCTGCAGAAGGTTGACGAAGAATTCAAGCCGGGGGAGAAAAAATAGATCTTATTTTTCTTTCTTTGGATATCTATTTTGCATTTTTTACACTAAGCTCAATAAGAAATATTATAAAAATAAAAAATAGTAAAGACCTAAACAATATCTTCTTCAGCTACTACTATGTAATCTCCGGTAGCGATGACTGCAGAAAATGGGATCAAGATGTTGCCGTCTTTTGTTTTCTCAAGTTCCATGCGGTCAGTATATGAGGTTGGGCTTTTAAGCAGAAGGTGTATCAATTCACCTGATCCTACTTCAAAGATAAGATCCCCTACTTCTCCAAACTTCTTACCTGACTTTGAAACTATAGTTTTACCTAATAGTTCTTTAGAATAATTTTTGCCTTTTTCCTCCATAAGATTCACCCTCATTTTTAATTATGAGATAGGCTTTAGAAGGGCAGATGGTATATAAAGTTTACGGTGATTTATTATCCACTTGTTAATCCTAAAGCCCAGTTTAAACAGCATAATGGGACATCACATATAATTCTATGACTTTTTCATCCCACCCTTCTTGAACTAATTCCTTGATGACCTGCTTAGGTGAAGATCCGTTTTTAAATTCTTTGTATATGAATCTCTTCAATTCTTCGGCAGCTTTATTGTCAATCGCATATTTTTTCTTCAGCAGGCTCGCGGCTTTTAATTGATGCAAAGATATGTTGACTTCTCTATCAGGTAATTTGGTCGTTTTTTTGACCAATTCTTTGATCCTGTGGTCAGGCATACCAAATGAGATCATGCTCTCCATCCATTGCTGCAATTCTTCTTTGTTTTTGATGATGGCATTTCTGGGCATATCTAAAGATTCTTTTCCTTTTAGCTTGGTCAGTTTCAATGCCTTTGCTTTCTGCTCAGGCACTTTAACTTCTTGCAATAATGAATCTAACCGCTTTAATTGCTCATCTAGGTTGAGATAGCTTTTCCTTCTCCATTCATCCAATGGCTTGCTTGCGATGGTGCTCTGTGTGATCGGGGTGGATTCAACCTGTTCTACCCTGACTTGAGGGACTGGCTTGAGCTTATACCAATATCTGCGGAAAGGTATCTCTCGCACATAGTATCCGGTAAGCACGGTCAATATGACCATACCTGAAAGCAGCCAATAATTGGAATTATCTTTGACGAATCTTCCTACGTCAAGTAAGGTTTCTTTTCCTTCGATCATCGCCTGTTTGAGTTGTAATTTCAATAATTGGCTTTTTAATCCTTCCAAAAGCTCATATGCTTCCTGATATTTTTGCTGTTCTGCTAATTGCTTGGCCCGTTCGACCTGCTGGTATATATCTAAAGTCAATACATTCTTAAGATCTTCAACTTCTTTTTCTATTTCTGGGAGCAGTTCTTTATATTTATCCTGATAAGTCAAACAATCTTTTGTTTCAAATGTACAGCTTGTCGAACAAGATATTTTTCCTTCTACATAACCTAATGATTCACAGCTCTGGCTGCCAAGTTCTTTTCCGTCACACTGTTCGTTCTCGTCAATGTTCCCATCTCCACAGTACGGCACTATCTCTTTTTCGCAATCAGCTTTATTTACGGGATTATATCCTGGGCTGCAGGTGCAATCGCTGGCGCAACCGCCACCGGAATCACATTTTTCTCCATTTTCAAGCACTCCATTTCCGCATTCAGGTTCTGGTATCTTTCTTGTAGTTCCTCCTCCTCCTCCTCCTCCAGCAGCAGGCGGCGCTCCTCCGCCTCCTGGCGCTACTATTACAGCGTTACTGACTGTGATCCCTAAGGTTTCAGTATAGTTGACATTGCCTACGGAATCATTTGCATAAGCTGTAATGGTCAATGACCCATCCACAAATAAGGTGGTGTCTATAGATACATTCCAAACCCCGGAATTATTGCTTGCGGTCCTATTGAAAGGATTAGTCCCATTGGTGAATTGGAACAATACTGAGACTATCGCCGTGATATTATCAGTTATCCTGGCTTTAATAGTCTGATTTCCATTTACGGACGCTCCGTCAGCGGGAGCTATGAATGTTACTACGGGAGGAGTCCTGTCAGCAGTGAAAGATATATTTATGGTGTTGTTGATATTATTCAAGGTATCATTAGCAAATAACACTACTGTGTTTAGTCCTTCTGGGAATACTGACAGATTTACTACCGCTCCCCAGTTTCCGCTTCTGTTGGTAGCAGTGGCATTGAAAGGTGTAGCATTGGTATTGAACATAAATAATACTGTGTTTACATCCGTTACATTGTCAAATACCGTTGCATTGAATGCCTGAGTAACTGCGCTGAAATTAGACCCGTCAACTGGGTTTACAATACTTCCATTCGGCGCCGTGAAATCAGTTGTGATAGTAATCGTCTGCGAACTGTTCATGTTATTTACCGTATCATTAGCGAATACCGTAATGGTCGAGATTCCTTCTACTAATGTAGATGTATTGAACGCAGCAACTTGCCATGTTCCTGATAAGTTAGTAGCAGTCCTGTTGAAAGCTGTCGTTCCATTAGTGAACTGGAACAACACCATGTTCACATTTGTGGTGTTATCTCTAACTGTGGCATTGAAATCCTGAAGCGGAGATCTGAAGCTGAAATTGCTTCCGCTGGTTGGCGCTGTAATCGATAAGTTCGGCGCCGTGAAATCAGTTGTGATAGTAATCGTCTGCGAACTGTTCATGTTGTTTACTGTATCATTAGCAAATACAGTTATTGTTGAGATGCCTTCTACTAAAGTGGATGTATTGAATGCTGAAACTTGCCAAGTGCCTGATAAGTTAGTCGCCGTCCTGTTGAAAGCTGTCGTTCCATTGGTAAACTGGAATAATACTGTGTTCACATTGGTAGTGTTATCTCTGA
>CAYHKV010000095.1:0-4290 GCA_964357125.1 uncultured Methanosarcinales archaeon
CCGAAACGGTTCCGCCGCCGCCAGTACATGTGCCCCCATCATAATTACAGCTGCCGCCTTTACTTAGGCAGTCTAACAGCCCAGTCTGTACTTTTTCCGAACTGCCGCTGAAAAACTTAAGCAGTACTACCATCACTACGATAGCGATGACTGCGCCTATGATGATCCACCACATATTTGCGTCGCCTTTCTTCATGTTCGGCATTTACTCCGCTTAACCCCACAGGCAACCGGATTCAGATTCGCATACATCCTTGCTTTCGCTGAACTCTTTACACCTGTTTATCTCATCTTGAAAAGCTGAGCGCGCTGCATCTTGATCTTCTATGGAAGTTGCTTTATCATACTGGCTTACAAAAGTATTCTCGAAAGAAGCGCCAGGCCTGCATTTGCCATAATAGATCTTCATCTTAAAAAGCTCGGTTTTAGTCTCTTCACTTATCTTTTGCCCAAACTGTGAAGTCTGCTGCGTGAAAATAACCACTAAAACCACTAAAACTATCAAAGCCAGAGCAGCTACGATTATAACATTGACCGGCATCCCTTGACCTTTTTTATGCATCATTCTCTACACCTCATTTTACGATATAAATATAATTAAAATAAAGAAAGAAAATGCATATATAAATGTTGCTATAATCTAAAAAAGACCAGAGAGCATAAATCGACAAAAAGCAACCTTTATTAACCAAAAACATTTATTATGATTTAAATATGGATTTTTCCAAAAGGCAGATTAAAATTAGTCTGACTGTTGTCAGCTTATCGGTTATTTTTATATTAATCCTTTCTTGCGCTCCTCAAGCTCCCGTTTCCGATCAAGAATTAGAGGCTGAACTTAGCAAATTATCGCCAGAGCAGCAGACAAAATTGGCAGACGATCTTGGAGATCAAGATCAGGCGCTGGCTGGACAGGCGATAAGCATCAAATATGGTGTATCTGCAAAGGTGAGCAGAACTCCAAAAGAGCAGCTCCTAAAAGTCTTAACTAAGATGGCTTCCGCCTGCATCCCCAAGACTGAGACGGAACTTTGCAGTCCTGGATTTTATTGCGGCGGGGTTTATGACGGCTGTGGAGGAATTGTAGGCTGCGGGGAAACATGTCCAGACACGACCAGGCCTTATTGCGCCCAGGGCCGTTGCATATCCGATATCTGCGAAGACGCTGACGGATATGATCTCTATAAAAAAGGATACGCCAGTGGAGATTTCAGCGACGGTTCATCCGCAACCCCTTCCTTGACCATAAGGCAGGATCGATGCGGCATATTGAATCTAGAAAACGATTTCCTTTCTGAGACTAATGAATGCGATCCTAAAAATATTCCTGAAGGAAAAATTTGCGTCATGATGGAACATATCTGCGAAAATAAGCAGTCCACACCGCCGCCAGGGGCTGAACCAAAAGATGGGGGCGGATATTACAAAGGGCTGGTAGAGGAAGATTTCCAAGGAAGTTATGCTAAAACCGGAGAAGTGGCCGGAACCATAGTTACAGTCAGATGCTCTGGCGGATGTAAGGACGGCGCTTGTTTCAAAAAAACATTAGAGATGGAGCCAAAAATTATCGCGGAATGACGCCCATTAAAAACTATAAAAATAGGCCTCAATCGCACAGATACAGAATATTCTCGACCGATCCCGAATCGGTACTTATAGGAAATAAGCCCGAACTGTCTCTTTCCTTCCCTGCAGGACATCCTCCGCCGGCAGTTATCGGAACTATCAGATCGATTGGATTTGATCCTTGAAATGGAATAAGTTGGGAATGAAACTCATAATTCTTATTCCATCCCCCCAGACTCAGATCAAGAAGATAATCCGCCATCTCAGAAAAGAAAGCGCAGCTGTGCAGCGGCGTTTTAGAGACCGGCCCTTCACACCTATATATAGAAAAATCAGTACCTTTGTATTTTACGCAATCTTCAATTATGTCTGCGCCGATCTTGGGCATCCCCTGCCCATATCCCTGGGAGAAACAGGCTGCCTCTTTGCTGACCGTAGTTTTCATCACTGCGCTTAAAGTGCTGTATGCCAGACCTTTCCTGGTGAATATTTTTTTATGCGGCTCTGATTTCAAGGCAAAGGTTGCCATAAACAGCATGCCTATGGTTATCAATATGACGATGATCACTAGGCCTATAACTTCCATCTGCCCTTTTTTTTCAGATCTCATGAATACACCACCACAGAAACGTAGCCGAACCCATATTTAGTTTCTTGTTCGGTTATATCATCTTTTAGGGTCACTACAAAAAAAGTTGGCTCTTTTCTGGTATAGGATGGTTTAGGCTTGTCATAGATGGTCCAATTCTTAAATTCCGGATAAGATTCATTCACCGTGATGGTAGCATATGAAAAGATATCAAAATAATAATCATCTAGATGCTCCTGGACAACACCATTGATAGAATTTAATTTAGATACATCAAAACAATTGTCTTCTGGTTCTGCGTTTCCTCTGCTGCATATCAATTCCGGCATGAAAATAGTCTTAAGCGTAGTTGCCATGGCTCTGTTGGCTAAAAGATCATCCTGTTTCTGTTCAAAGGAAGATTGTTGGTATTTATAATAAAATATTATGCCAAATAACAGCAAAACAAAGAATATGAACAGGATGGCTATAGTTTCTGTCATCTGTATCTGCGCTTTTTTTTTCATGGTTTAATATAACGGCTTGCAGGATATCTGCAATTGCTCATTGATCCCCTTCATCTTTTGTGCTGCGCTGATCATCTCAAGACAGGATTGGGCTTGCAGTTTACATGCCGAAGCCTTGTTTTTCAAAGTGCTGATTATGTCCCTGGCATTGATGTCGTAATCTTCCAGATGCCCTTTACATTCACTGGTTGGTATTTCTTTATAATGATCGATCAATTGAGCTAATTTCCCGCCAGAACTGCCCACTCCAATTTCTGGCCCGCCATAAACATCCAACAATAGATCCAGTCTTTTGAAAGCCTTGCCCATATTGCATTGGTAAGTTTTATCATCGCCTGAAAATATGGCGGCGTGTTTTGCGGCATCGCGTTCTCCGCCCAATGAAACCAATCGTATAGGATTATTGTTCAGCTTTTTCCAGGCGTTGCCATTTTTCTGATAGAAATTGATGAGATTGCCGTTAAATGATACTGCGCTTACATCAACATCTAAGAAAGATGATAAAGATGCCGGCACACCGGTTCCTGGCACTATTAAACTGTCCGTATAGATGATCCTTACCTGCTTTTTTCCCTGGACGTTGGCGTTCTGTGGATTAAGTGTAAATTCGCGGTCTATGCCTTCAGTGGAATTAAGAAATTCATCGATAAATTTAGCATCGCTTCCGGTAATTATGTATTTAACATTTGAAGGGATGATAAACAGAAAATCAATTACTTTGAAAGGCATATGATAAGGCAGGCTCCAGGTAACTATGCGCGAGCTCTGTACTTCTTTAGGAGCAAAAATTGGATCTATCCCGTTCTGGGTCCTTGCGGGCTGGCTTTTGATGCCGAATTCGCTTACACCATCGATACAATCAAAATATAAGATGTAATCTGCCAATCCGCTGGCATCGATGACATTTTTTGTTTTTTCTGACACGCCGGCCCCGGTAAGTATAGAACTCATGATCTGCACTACCTCTCCTGACAGCTGTTCTTCAGACACTTGTTTTTGTTTCATGACTATTCCAAAAAAAAACAGAAGTATGACTGCCCCTGCGATTACGATATATATCCAATTGAAAGTTACTTCTACTTGGCCCCTTTTGTGTAATGCCATGATCATTGACCCAGGATTGGCACCGAGGATAGTTCTGTCCGATCCCCTTTCCCTTCCAAGATTAATTCGAAAATGCCCTGTTTTATGGGAAGACATAAATAATTCTTTCCGGTATCAGAACTTATGCTTATCTTGTATACTTTTATCTTGACCGGCGCCGAAGGCTGTAAAAAAACATTTTCATCCGCATTTTCATAACCGGGATTATTTTTCCATGCCGTGCAGGCCACCTGGTTCTGTTGGCATAACGAATCATCATACTCTTTCTCTAGATCGACAAAACAGATCTGCCTATATTGCGAAGGCAGCGTAAAGGATTCGCGCCTGACTGACCCAAATTCAGTGTATATCTTCTTGATTGAGCTTTCCAATTGTGTTTTGAATTGCACGAATGCCACATCTTCCCCGCTTTCTATGAAACTGTTTATTGCTTTATATCCAAATATCATTATCAATGAAAACGTAAGCGCCGCGATGATAAAAACAAACACTTGTCCTACTCCCACCCCGCGTTTATTTAATCTC
>CAYHKV010000096.1:0-4218 GCA_964357125.1 uncultured Methanosarcinales archaeon
TTTTCAGCAATGCTCGTTTTTTCGCGGTCCATACGGATAAGGCTATGTACCCGCATTACTTCAGGTAACCCATGTAAAAACGCCAGCTTCTAGCTCTTGCGCTTGGAAGTTTTCCTGAGATTGTGATTTCCACTCCTAATGCTCCGGCGTTCATGACATTCTCCATCATCTTATGTCCGATGCCTTTGAATCTTGCTGAACCGAAACGTTCCAATGAAGAGACTATTTTTTCTGCGACTACGTTTGCGTCCAGAAAGACATCTTTTACTTCATTGATCTCGATCTGAGGATTTTCCAGATTGAATTTTTCTTTTAATGATTTGGTAAGTGAACGGATGTTGGATCCTTTTGAACCTACGATAAGGCTTGGCCTGCTGGTGTTTACGACTATCTTTTCACCCAAAGGAATTTTCTTCAGCGTGATGCTTGAAATGCCTACATTTCCTAGTTTGCCCTCTACGAATTTCCGGATGTAATATTCCCGGGTCCTTTGGGCGATGAATGTTCGTTCGATCATTTGTTATTTTCCTCCTTACTTCCTCAGTGATCCTTTCTTCTGTAATTGTTCATATAATTCTGTGACGTTTTCTGTCTCTTTCTGCGCTTTCTCTCGCTGTTTCAGTTCAGCTGCTTTCTGCTGCGCTTTTTTCAACAGTTCTGCTGAAGACGGCTCTTTGGCGATCGGCCTATGTTCAGTATGTTCTGATACTGATTCTTTTTTAACAGGTTTTACTTCTGGTTTTACTTCCTGCTTAACCTCTTTTGCTTCCGTATTCACTGCTGAAACTTTTGATGGTGATTCTTTTGCTTCTTTTCTCGCTTCTGCTGCGGAAGCTGCTTTAGGCATCTTTCTTTCCATGACTTCTACTTCAAGATGGGTTCTTTTGGTCGCTCCTCTATGCCTTTTTCCGGTCATGGGGATCGAAGCTTTATTCGCAAGCAGTTTAGTTATCTTTAAGTTTGAAGTATCCAATCCTTTGAATTGGGCGTTTGATTCCACCGAATTCAGCAATCGTAATACTTCCTTTGCTGCTTTCTGCGGGAATCTTCCGGAAGACATTCCTTTCTTGTGTCCGGTATTCATGATATATTTCTTGAAAGGAACTGCAGTTTTCAAGGCCACCACTCCTTCAAGATACCTCTTCGCATAAGACACATCCCTATATCTAAGTACATCGCAGATTTCTATGCAATGTTTAGTAGACACCGGTAAGTTTAGTCCTTTGGCTATTGCGACATGCGCTGAGTTCTGTGCTGGATTTGTTTTTGATGTCATGTTTATCTTGCAGAGATAGCTTTACTTGATCTGGTAGCTCCAACTCCTGCTGCGCTGTGGGCTACTCCTTTTCTGGTATGGGAAAATTCTCCTAAGTAATGTCCGATCATCGCTGATATGACCATTACTGGCTGGAATTCTTTTCCGTTATATACCCTGATAGTCTTTCCGATCATCTGAGGGACTATTACCATGTTCCTGCAGTGGGTCTTGACATTATTTTCACCGGCATTGATCCTTTCCATCAGAGTCTTCTGAGCTTCAGTAAGCCCTCTTTTAAGGGACCTTCTTTGCCTGGAAGTAGTTAGAGTCATGAATTCTTTTACGTCCATGCCTTTAAGCTGGTCTTCCGTTTTTCCTTTCCAAGTGAATTCTTTTGCCATTGAATGTTATCTCTCCTTATTTCTTCCTTCTACCCGTCCTTCGCGGCGCGATCTTACCTACTTTTCTTCCCGGTGGAGCGCTTCTAGGAGACTGTGTAGGCCTTCCCTTGACGTGTGAACATTTTCCACCGAATGGGTGATCGACTGCGTTCATAGATACTCCGCATACGTGAGGATATAATTTGTTTCTTGCTCTCATCTTCTTGTAATGCGTTCCTGCTTTCAAGAATGGTTTTTCCAATCTTCCGCTTCCCGCCAATATTCCGATAGATGCGCGGCATGCTGGTAAAAATAATTTTTCTTTCTTTGAAGGAAGCTCAACACGTACAGCTTCATCGGTCTTTGATATGACTCTTGCGAATGATCCTGATGTTCTTACTAATTTTCCGCCGTCCTGCGGCTTAAGCTCGATATTGTGGATCAAAGTCCCTTCTGGAATATCTCCTAATCTCAACACGTTGCCCAATTTTACTTCTGCGCCGATGCCTATGGCGATCTCATCTCCTACTCTGATGCCTTCAGGGGCGAATGATAATCCTTTGTCGCCGGTCATATAAGATATTTCCATCAATGGCGCGCTGTGTCCTGCGCAATGGATAAGGTCCATGACCATGCCAGAAGTCTGCATGCCATAATGCTTTACTTCTCCTTCATAGCGGAAGCTAGGCGCGCGATAAGTTGGAGTGCCGCGTCCACGGCGCTGTTGTATTAATCGTTTACCCATGGTATAATTTCCTTAGTTCCTCTAATGCTTGTTGTTTTAAAGTATTGTAAAGTTCAGTAGTAGCTTTGGACTTTAATTGGTCAAACTTAGATAATACTCCTGCAATTCTTTCTTCCAAAGCTGGTTCTGCGGTCACGGATGGAATCTTTGGCGAAGTGGTTTCTTTTTTTTGCACACCTTCGGCGCTCTCCTGACGCACCCCACGAGCACGGCCGTTGCTGCTGATAGGGTAGTAGAGGCAGTCGAGGTCGAACCTATCTGCATCGATACCGAGCCAGACCGCCCTTTCAGGAAGTGATTTTCTTCCGCTTTCATCAGGCGTCCAGATGTAAGGCTCTTTTCCACTTGCTTGTTTCAATATGCTTACTGCTTCAACCACATCCCGATGGAATAATTCCTTTTCCAACGCTCCCTTCCAAGCGGAATCTTGTAATAATAAGTCGCTCAGATAACCACTTTCCTGTGGGAGATTACTTTGACTATAATCAATTCTTCCTGCGCATAATGCACTTTCTCGTAAATCCTGCACTAACCCCCTCAAGGAAGGAATATTCTTTTTACTTAATAATTGTTCAAATGCTGTAACATAATGTTCTACAGTAGCGATGCTTTTTCCAACACCAGCTAAATTATGTTCCCAGCCTACCAAAGTATCAGTGCGATAGCTTCCATCTTGATTACGGACTGCTTCGCCGTCTAGATACAAGCCGTTGCCTAAAGCAATATCCTCAACAGTTCCAGTTCTTTGAATTTCAGTTGCCATCCTATATCAATCCCAGATCTGCGCTCAAGTCTGAAGCCAGATTCTGCGGGCTCAATTTTACATATGCTTTCTTTACACCGGTGAATGAGTTATCCACATTCACTTTTATGACTTTGACATTGTATAATTGCTCTACTGCTTTCTTGACATCTTCTTTGTTTGCTTTCGGATTGATTGCAAACACGATTTTATTGTCAGTCTCGATCTGGCGGATATTCTTTTCAGTCGATAACGGATATTTGATTATTTTATAAGGATCGAATGAAGTATCTGCATTTTTTGGTTCAGTTGCTTTTGATGTTGCTTTGGCCATGTGATTATTGGAACAATTTCTCCTCTGCTATTTTTTGCACTGCTTTTTCTGTCCATAATGTCGCTCTTCCTGCATCTGCGCCGGGAGCTAATAGATCAGCATTCAATGAATTAACTTCAACTATATCTACACCAGGAACATTCTTAGCTGCCAGTAATAATGGGCACTTGCTGCTGGTGACGATCAATACTCCTTTTTTACGCTGGTATTTTCTTCCACGCCTTTTTCCGATACCGGCTCTTACTTTTTTCTCAGAAGATCTTTCCAATTCTTCGTTGAATCCTAGATCCTGTAATAATTTTTCTACATCTTTTGTTTTGGAGACGCTTTCGACAGCGCCGCTTACCACGAAAGGATATGAATCAGGAATTTTATGCCCTCTTTCAGCCACTAATTCTTTTTGCAATGTTGCTGCCATGGCAGACCTGATCGCTTTTTGATTTTCTTTTTTGTTGATATCCCTTACCCAAACCTTGAATCCTTTTGGAGGATGGGATCTGTGACCGCCTACAGTCTGTGGAGAGAAAGCTCCTACCCAATTAAGTCTTGTACCCCTTCGGGACATGATTTTCCTGTTTGATCTGCTGATACCTATACCATAACATCCGCGGTATTTTCTTCTTCTCTTGCTTAATTTAGAAGAATGCCTTAATCCTGCTTCCTGATCTGCGCCGTATTGCTGCCTTAATCTGCTTTGGATAGCATGGACTGCTCTTTTGATCAGATCCGGCCTGAAATCTTCTGAAAACTGGCTGGGAA
>CAYHKV010000097.1:0-2295 GCA_964357125.1 uncultured Methanosarcinales archaeon
TTAATTTATTTGCGGTTAAAAGAATAAATACGTCCGCTAAACTCATGTGCTTTCGCTGGTTGCGTATGACAGCATGCCTCTTTCCAGCTTCTTCTGCAAAATCAAGATCAATACCATAAACATAAGATAAAGATAAAATAATCTTTTTTGCCTCATCGAAAACTTTTCCTTTACGCTGGAAATGGCTTGAGAGTTCAGCGATAGTAATTACGTTAGTGTAGATGACAAAATCATCATTCTCCACTATTTTCTTTACTTTTTCTCCTAGCGGAGTTCCATTGAAATATTCCACCCAGGCGTAAGCATCGATGACGAAAATGTTCATTCTTCCAACTGGCCCCTGAACTTGTCAGCCTTGGTAAACTCACCCAAGCCCTTAAACAGGCCAAAACCGCTCTTTGGGAGTTTCTTTATCTCTATCACTACGGCTTGATCTTCTCCCAAGCCTTCTTCATCTACTATAGCCTTGGGCACTGTGACCATTAAAGACCCGCCGATTTTCCTAGTTTTAGTTATAGCTTCCATTATATAACTAAGAGTATAATTTAATTATATATAAGGTTTTCTAAAATAGAGTCTTAATTTTTTAATTTTCTACCCCTTAATTGTAAGATAGCCAACAACTCCCTTTTTTTACCAACTATGCCATCATCAGAAATTTCCCTGACTAAACCGAGAAGTTGCTTCCTGCTTTTACTCGACAATATTTCTTCTACATATAACTTTTGCAGTCTCTTGTTGGCCTTAGTTAGCAATACATCCTGTACTTTTCTAGCTTCTTCGCTTATTTGAAAACTACTATCTACAAGAATCCGCTTTATGATCGCTTTAAGCTGCAGCCTATTTTTTGCTTCAACGATCAGATCAGAATATATCACTACCATCGAAAGGCATGAATAAATAAGAATTTATAAAATTAACCCAACGCCAGATCCATCTTGGCCACTTCTGCGTTCTGCACGCCTTCTATCTCGGACATCTTTTGGGCGATACCGTCAAAATCAGAACCTTCTACATCATACATGCCTAGAATAAGAACTGCTTTCAGGCCGAAGGCTATGGGCTCAATCTTAGTCTGCATCTCGCCGATAGAACCTGCTTCTTTAGCTATCTTTAGAGCTTTATCTTTGATCACTGCTAAATCTACTTCCGGAGATTCAGGCATTATCTTGAAGGTAACGATCGCTTTAGCCATATACAAAACCTCTTAGTTAGGCCCGGTGAACTGGCATCGCGGACAGGTATAGACCAATCCGTTTACCCTGGCGAAAGAACTGCGCACTATCTCATAGTCTCCGCATTTAGGACAGGGAAAGGTGACTGAACCTTCATCGTTGTCGATACGTTTCTTGGTTGAAATACATATTTTTGCTTCCATGAGCCTTTCAGAATGAGGGTTGTTTATAAAGTTTTTTGTAGAAGAGTTAATTTTTCTTTACAAGCTTCCTGTATAGAAGGAATCTGCGGCTCTATCTGAGAAAGCCTGATGATCTGTTCTGGAAGGTCATGTTCTAAAAATTTTACTGCTGTTTTTTGCTCATCACGGTTAAGCTCCCTTTTCGGATAGAAAACATTTTCCTCGGCAGATTCATGCATATATTGGCATAATACTTTTAGGCAGGAAATATTTTGCGGAAGAGAATCTATATCTTCTGCTACCTTTTCTGCGTACGCTGGCAGTTTCTCTTTTAATTGTTCAATCGTTCCTTTTTGCTGAGAATCATACCTCATAGCCCCCGCTACTCCTCCAAAACAAGCTGTATATAAGGCAATGCCTACGCCTATTAAAGCTGGTTGAAAAGTTGCTGAACCTACAATGATAGCTACCGTTGCTCCTAAAGCAGATGAAACAGAACTAAAACAGATAGTTTTTGTAATTAGTTTATAATTTTTTGGCCAATATTCTGCGTTAACAATTCTGCTCAGATCAGCTATATGCCCTTCAAAGGCAGTATGGTCCCAGATATCATCAATTGATTTTATCTTATTCTTATTCTCTGCTATCTCCAGAAAATAACCTAGATGGGCTAATCTTTCTAAATCCGCTTCAGATTGGATAGCACGGACATATTGCGTTCTGTCCACAGCCCCCATATCAAGAATCAGAGGCTTAGATGAAAAAAAGCTGGAACAGGCAGATAATTCCGGCCTGAAATATTCATAGCCTGACAACGCCTGCTTTGTTTCTGCTAGATCAAAACGGAATTCAGGCAGAGCATTGTCGCGGTAGGTGATCATCGCTTCTTCATCGGCCATGAATAAGAAAATTTATCCGCTATTTATAAAATAGGCCTT
>CAYHKV010000097.1:2305-4188 GCA_964357125.1 uncultured Methanosarcinales archaeon
CCTTTACGAATTTATTTTTTAAGCCATGGTTTCGAATGACACCATATGAATATTTTAAAAACCACATGGTACTAGAAAAGTTTATATAGTAACCTAAGTTACCATGCGTATGGTAACCAAATTAAAGAAGACCGAACTATCAAAGCTAAATGAGGCTCATCAAAAAGTTTTATTCTGGTTCTTTTCTTTCCCAAACCGAGAATTTAGCTTGAACGATCTTCCCAAGGCTTTGAAAATTGCGAAAACTTCTGCCAACCGGGCAGTAACCAGATTGGTAAAAGAAGGATTTTTAAAAGTGGAGGTCATAGGGAGAGTTTGGCGTATTTCCTGTGATCAAAGCCACATCTATAATTATTCAAAGAAAATAAGTTATAATCTAATGGCTATCTATGAATCCGGCTTGCTTGAAGAAGTACATAGAAAAATACCTAATTCTCGGGCGGTCATCCTCTTTGGAAGCTATAGAAAAGGAGACGACACGGAAAAAAGTGACATTGATATTGCAGTAGAAATCATTGGAGATAATGATCTGAAAATAGAACCTCTGGGAGTTTTCCCGGCATTCGGGTATAGAACAAATGTAACGGTTAATTTACATATATTTTCAAGAAACCAAATAGATATAAATCTCTTCTCCAATATCGCCAACGGAATAGTCCTAGAAGGATTTTTGGAGGCAAGGCCATGACTTTGATGAGACAAAAAAGACCGGATAAGAAAAATGCCCTTAGCATAGTTGAAGCTGCCAAAAATGATTTAAAATTCACTTTATCTCTTAAAGTTACAGAAGCCTCCGGCTCAACAATAATAAGAAATATCTACGAATGTTTCAGAATGTTGGGGGATGCACTGTTAGTATCAAAAGGCATTGAATCGATTGATCATGTTACGCAAATAAAAGAATTGATGGATCTAAAAATTTCAACAACACGCCCATTAGGAGTTTTAGATAATCTTAGAAGATTAAGGCATAATATTAACTATTATGGATATAAACCAGCTATTCTGGAAGTGCATGATACCATTGAGATTGCTGAAAGCTGTTTTGAACCCCTACTAAAAGAAGTTTTAAAGCAATTGAATGAATAACTCATCTTTCTTCTACGCTGACAATGCTTTTGTCAACCTTAAAGCCTACCGGAAGAAATTTCTCCACCACATACATATTAGTCTGGGCATGAGAGCTTATTTCAGCCGCTTTGATCTTTGATCCTGGCAGCAATCCCATGAATTGGATAAGCTGATCAGCTAGATGGTTATCTACCGCAGCTTTAGCTTCTATCTGGGCTTTCAGTTCCTCAGCAGCTTCTTTTCCGATGTCTTCGGACCTTTTCTGCGGCTCTATCAATGCGTCTCCTGCCAGAAGAACCGGATTGTCATAATCCATCTCTCCGCCGCGGCTGAAAAGACCCCATAATAATACCTCACCGCCGATGCTTTCTGCTTTGGCATATTCTACCCTAATATTTATCGGCACATCATACTGTTTTAAGCTTGCTAATGCTGAATTACTGATCCTTTCGCCAACTTCCTTTTCCTGCAATTCCTGAGAAGAATTTACTATGCCCCTGATCTGCTCTAATTTTCCCTGCTCCAACAAGATTATCTTTCCGACCTTGAAAGGCAGTTCATCACGCAGCGCAGAGAAAGAATCGTATTCATGTAATTTGAATCTGGGGCTGACTTCTAATTTTATCTGCCCCTGCCCTTTAGGATAATAACCGCGTTTCAATATCTTAAGTTCAATCTTATCTACAAATCTATGCAGATACGGCAGAAGCAGATTCTGAAGATAATCTACTGATGCCTGCCATTTTCCGCAAGTTCCTCCGGTGATGTTAAAAGTTACTTTTCCCGGCGCAAACATGCTGGGCAAGATCAAG
>CAYHKV010000098.1:0-4143 GCA_964357125.1 uncultured Methanosarcinales archaeon
CAACAGGCCGAATACCCTAAAAAAATTGGCCCCGCCATCAAAGTAATTTTATCATAAATGCCCAGTATTATCAGAAGAGAAGAACCACACCAAATCAAGACTGCTGCTGGTAGACTGCGTGCGCCAGGTATTGGATAACGGGTTAAATCTGTTAGGCATCAAAGCGCCGCAAGAGATGTAAGATGGCTTTGTATTTTATAACCGGAAATGAAAATAAGCTAAAAGAAGCGCGCCAAATTTTAGGAGAGGTAAATAATTTAGATATAGATCTGCCGGAAATCCAAAGCCTTGATCCTAAAGAAGTGATAAAAGCTAAACTGCTTGAAGCGAAAAAACACTGCCAGGGCCGGATATTTTGTGAAGATGTCTCTTTATCTCTTGATTGCCTGAACGGCCTTCCCGGAACTCTGGTCAAATGGTTTTTAAAATCGTTAGGCACCGAAGGGATAGTAAAAATTGCCGATAGATATGAAGACCATAAGGCCACAGTAAAAGCTATTATCGGTTATTGCTGTGATGATGAGATGCATTTCTTTGAAGGAGAGGTCAGGGGAATGATAGTCGCCCAAAAAGCCGAAAATTCATTTGGTTTCGATCCGATATTCAGGCCGGAAGGACAGGAGAAAACCTTTGCAGAGATGACTTTGGAAGAGAAAAATAAGATAAGCCACCGCAGACAGGCCCTTCAAAAACTTAAGGAGTTTCTTGAAAATGGCCACCAGTAGCTTTTTATGTCAATTAAATGGCGGCTGCATGGGCTGCTGCGGGCATGATTTTGAGTCTAACGCAAAAATAAGAGAAGCGGTCTTTAAAAATAATCTTGAATTCAAAGACGCAGAGCCTAAGACCGAAAAAGAATTCATAGCTTTCCGCGACAGAAGGCCGAATAGAGATCTACGGAATGGCGTATGCAGAAATCTTATACAAGAAGAGGGATGTTTTCTCTGCCCATTGCATCCGGCCCGGCATCAGGGAAAAGACTTGCGCATAGGGCACTGCGATACGGATTATCTATGCCTTTCAGCAAAAAATTTTGAAAAATGGGGCGAAGATAAGAAGAGAAGATTCTTAAGTTTCATACACGATCAAAAATTAGATAATGTAGATTATTCCATCAAGATGGACAATGATTCCCTTCTGGAAGCATTTACTGCTGCGGAGAAAAATACCATCTCTTCAAAAGGTAAGCGCTGAAAGATATCTCAAACAGGGACATCATAAAGCTTAATATTAATAATGGGGTGTCTAAGGGCAGAGTTATCTGGAAGAATAGATATAATACCATCAAAAGCGTGAAAAGGGTATAAGAGACCAAATGATAGATGGGAAGCACAAAAGCGGCCCTTTCTGATCCCTGATAACTGAATATTATCACGGAAGTGATATTAAATAAGAAAAAAAGCAACGTAAGCCCGGCCAAGGCATAAGAATACCAGGAGCTGGTTATCGAAAGCAAAGAAAGGACACTGTCAAAAAAACCCAAGATGCCGAATGATAAAGCTATGTAAAGGTATGACTTCAAGAACGCGCTTTGCATAGGGTAGGGATGTTGGATAGATTTATATTTGTTTCTGGATGGAAAATTGCTTTGGATACCGCAATATTTTTAAAACAGCTTGGCTATTTCCTTATCAAGGGCCTGTAGTATAGTGGATACTTGCCAGAAATGAAAGTTTTTGGCGTAGCCAAAAAGTACGACCGGCTTCGGACCGGTAAACCGGGGTTCGAAAAAGCGATATAAAATTGCAGCGAAAGTCCCTGCAGGCCCGTTTTATAATAAAAAAAAAGGTGAAATATAAATGACCAACAAAGAAGTTCTTATCAATCAATCTGTTGCTATCCTCTGTGATGGCAATAACATCGAACGAAGCATACATGAGCAGAGCAAATCTACCAATACCATGATCAATTTTGATACGGTAATCCCTAAACTGCTAAATGGAAGAGGATTGAACCGCATGATCTATTTCAGGGAAGGGATGAATATCTCTTCCAAGTTGGCTGAAAGGCTGCATGAGCTTTATTACGGTTCGGTCGTCCCCTGCCATAAGTCAGCGGATATTCCATTATCAATCAAAGCGACACAGTTGGCTTCTAAGGTAGACACCATCATAATAATGTCAGGAGACTCTGATTATCTGGATCTGGTGCTGCACCTGAAATCCGAAGGGGTAAGGGTAGAAATAGCAGCGGTGCAGGAGACTACTGCCAGGGCATTGATGGAAGAAGCAGACCATTTCCATCCGATAACCAAAGAAGACTGGTTCAGCTATACTGCTCCTAAATCTGGGCCGAGAAGGGGAAGGCATTTTGAGTGATGCCATTAGATTTTTTTCTTGATTTATTTCTCATAAGATTTAAATAAAATCATTTGTTTTAAAGCCGTATGGTTCTGGAAAAGCTAGGCGAATCGTTAAGGAACACCTTAAACAAGATAACCAGCTCAGTTTTTGTAGATGAAAAGCTGATAAATGAGCTGATTAAAGACATACAACGGGCTTTATTGCAATCCGATACTAACGTCCAGCTGGTGTTTGACCTCAGCAAGAAGATCAAGGAAAGGGCTTCCGAGACCACTCCCGCAGGGATAACCAAGCGTGAACACCTTATCAAAGCAGTATATGAAGAATTGACTAATTTCTTGGGCAAAGAATCACACGAAATAAAGATCGCTAAGAAACCGACCCAGATAATGCTGGTAGGCCTTTTCGGAAGCGGTAAAACTACTACTGCCGGAAAACTGGCTAAATTCTATAAGAAACGCGGACACAAAATCGCGGTCATGCAGACAGACACCTGGAGGCCTGCTGCATATGACCAGCTAGAGCAGTTAGCAAAAAGCGCAGGAGTGGATTTCTTAGGGATAAAAAAAGAAAAAGATCCGGTCAATATCTATCTGGCTTTTGAAAAGAAATTAAAGGAATATGATGTGGTGATAATAGATACCGCCGGAAGAGACGCATTATCCGAAGAACTGATCGAAGAATTGAATAAGCTGCATAAAACGATACAAGCTGATGAAAAATTGCTGGTCATATCTGCAGATCTGGGGCAGGCTGCGCAGAAACAAGCGCAGGCGTTCCATGACACTTGCGGGGTAACCGGAGTGATAGTGACCAAATTAGAAGGCACCGCAAAGGGCGGAGGAGCTTTATCTGCTTGTGCGATAACTAAAGCGCCTATCGTATTCATAGGAGTCGGAGAAAAACAAGACGATCTGGAACTATTCCATCCGCAAAGATTCGTAGGAAGGCTGATCGGCATGGGAGATCTGGAATCACTGCTGGAAAAAGCCAGAGAAGTGATGTCTGAAGATGACGCTAAAGATATGCAGGAAAAATTCCTTAAAGGAGACTTTAATCTTATCGACTTATATCAGCAGATGGAATCCATGAAAAAGATGGGCTCCTTCAAAAAGATCATGGAAATGATCCCGGGCATGAATTCCATAAAGCTTCCTAAAGAGATGCTAGAGGTACAGGAAGGAAAACTAGAAAAATGGCGTTATGCCATGAACAGCATGACTAAGGGTGAATTGGAAGACCCTGAAATAATAAGCTCTGAAAGGATAGACCGGATCGCTGTTGGTTCTGGCCTGAAAGTCGGAGAAGTACGTGAACTATTGAAACAATACCGCCAGAGCAAAAAGATGATGAAGATGTTCAAAGGGGAAGGCGACATAAACAAGATGATGAAAAAGATGGGAGGAAAACTTCCTAAGGGATTTGGGATGTGAATATTGTGGAACTGAGCAAAGCGAATGTTCCACTGGAACGGATTTCGATCAAACATTTGCCGAACCGAGTGAGCGCAAAGGTTTGTGATGCAGAAGATGGGAGGAAAACTTCCTAAGGGAATGGGGTTTTAGATAAAATATGAAATGCGTTATTTGTAAAAAAACAATGAAGATCGTAAGAAAGTTAACAAGCACCAATTTAAAAAACAAAAAGAAATACAAGAGAAAGATTTATCATTGTGTAAAAGATGATGTTTGGGTGGGCGTTGAGGTTCCTAAATAAAGACTATTTACCATAGTGCGCAGGTAGTTAAAAGAAAGGTGAAAACATGAGTTTAGCAAGATTTACAAGATTGACGTCCTCCCACGCCCTAAAGGGCGGGGATTCCTGTGATGGGAAGCAAGGC
>CAYHKV010000099.1:0-4077 GCA_964357125.1 uncultured Methanosarcinales archaeon
CAGAAAAAGAATATCTTTCAGGAATTATGCGCTTTAGGGCAGACTTAATACGTACTACACCCCCAAATATTTATAAATTACTGAGTGAT
Organism: uncultured Methanosarcinales archaeon; assembly: GCA_964357125.1. Taxonomy (GTDB): domain Archaea; phylum Nanobdellota; class Nanobdellia; order Woesearchaeales; family GW2011-AR9; genus JACPIL01. The sequence goes on from CAYHKV010000099.1 coordinate 90, forward strand.
TTAAGGTGTAAAATGGTAGAAGAAAATTTACACAAAGAAGTTGTAACTGGAATTGTTCAAGTTATAAAATTTCTTGAAGATAAAAGAAAAGAAGGAGTCAGTTCTTTAGGCTTTGGTGAATTATTTAAAGCTGGTTTCAGAGGAAGAACCGAAGGCGCAAAAATATATATCTGCGAATTTGTTAAGGATGGTGTGGTAAATTTAAGACAGGAAGATATTGATGCGGTAGTTAAAGGTGATTATGGAGCATTATGGAGCGGAACAAATACTTATTTTAAAAGATTAGGTTATGATCCAGTAAATCCTGAGCCAATTTTTCCTGACTTTATAACTAAATAATCAATTTAAAAGGTTATATCATTTTTTCTTTTTGTTCCCCTCATTATACTAAATTAGATGTTCTCAAAAATTTGATTTAACTACTATTTGATGCAGTTTTAATTACGTTTAATAGGCCGTTATGCTGCCAAACCGAAGTTTTTATTAATTCGTTTAACATAATCAAAACTATGCCAACTTTATTCTCTCTCTCCGAAGGTATCCGTAAATGTACTTCTTGTCCTTTATACAAAGGTTCTACTTTAGCGGTTCCAGGAGAAGGGCCGCAAAATGCAAAGCTGATGATTCTCGGCGAAGCTCCTGGTGAAGAAGAAGATCGGCAAGGGCTTCCTTTTGTGGGACGTTCAGGAAAATATTTAGAAAGTTTACTGAAAACAGCCGGCATCAACAGGAAAGAGGTTTTCATTACCAATGCAGTTAAGCATCGTCCTTCAGGAAACAGGACGCCCAAAGCAAGTGAAATAAAAATCTGTGCTGAACTATGGTTGGATAAGCAGATTGGAGTAATTAAACCAAGATTGATCATCCTGTTAGGTTCAGTAGCTTTGAGATCAATGAAAATTCAAGGAACGGTAGAAAAGCTGCATGGTAAAATTATCAAAAAGAACGGACAAAACTATTTCATCACTTTCCATCCTTCAGCTGCGATGCGGTTTCCCCAAACCCGAAAGAAGATGGAATCTGATTTCAAAAGATTGGAGAAAGAAATAAAGACAATTTATACTAAGTAATCGATGCTCTTGTTATTATAAGGCCTTCGGTTTGGGGAATAGTCAGCTGAAAAAGAAGTGATTGGATTGTAGATGCCTAACCTTGAAGCGATATCGTAGGTTCCTGTTCTTCCAGATTTTTCTGCTATCCCTTCTAATTGTCCTTGCTGGCGCAGGGTAAGATAATCTTCTTGTTTTGGAGTAGCGAGATATTTGTAATCTTTTGAACTTAACAACTGTCCCCTGATAAATTCTGCTTCGATATAGAAAGAATCCATAATATTCAGTTTGGTCTGTTCTTTAAAAATTTTTGTTAAAATTTGTTTATTTTTAGAAAAACTTAAATTCTCTTTTGATTTAATAAGCTAAAAAGAGGTGTATCATGAAAAAACATTCTAAACGTACGGTTAAGAAATCAGTCAAGAAATCGAAAGCAGTAAAGAGCAGGGGAAGCAAAACCCTCCTGGCGACAGAACTGCTACGTGAGCTTAAAAATATGATTGCAGTATATAAGAAAGAAGAGATGCGCGATGTAAGCACCAGGATCGATCCAGATACTGCTGATGAATTGCTGGAGAAATTAGAAAAGATAGCTAAAAGCCTTTGATTTTATTTTTTTAATAATCTATTTACCTTTAGTTCTATTTATTTATAAATCCTAAAAGTATAAAAAAACGTAGCGAGGGGTGGATTTGAACCACCGACCTCCGGGTTATGAGCCCGGCGGGCACTCCTAACTGCCCTACCTCGCTGTTATTTCTTTAAATCTAAACCTCATTTAAAAAGATTTGGTTTTTATTGGCATAAAAAGCTTTATAAATCTTAAATTTATCCTAATGCCTGGATGAAAAAGAGGGAAGAGTGTAGAAGTAGATGGAAGTCAATTCTTCTTACTGCAGCAGCAGTGTTCTTTGTTTTTTTCTTCGCTATCCCGCTATTAATATCGATTTTTAGTGATGATAAATTAGGCAATGTTGCTTTGATTCCGATCGAGGGAGAAATAACTGCTGACGGCGGTCAAGAGATGGGGTTGGCAGCAGTATCAGCCAAAGAGATCGTAAATTTTGTTGAAGAAGCGGATGAAAATCCAGAGATCAAAGTGATCCTGTTGGAGATAAATTCTCCGGGAGGCTCGGCAGTAGCTTCTGATGAGATCGCTGATGCGGTATCAACAGCCTCAAAACCGGTAGTAGCTTTAATCAGGGAAGCAGGCGCATCGGGAGCATATTGGGTCGCTTCTGCCGCTGATTATGTAATCGCCAACAGGATGTCCATAACCGGAAGCATCGGCGTATTATCTTCATATCTTGAATTTAGCGGACTCATGGAAAAGTACGGCGTGAATTATGAAGAGCTAACTGCCGGACAGTATAAAGAACTGGGAAGCCCTTATAAAACTTTAAGCTCACAGGATCGTTTAATCCTTCAAAGTAAATTAAACAAGATACATGGGTATTTCATAGAAAAAGTTGCAGAAAATAGAAAATTGGATATCGAAAATGTCAAAGCATTAGCTACAGGAGAATTCTTCTTGGGTGTAGAAGCATTAGATCTGGGTTTGGTAGATCAATTAGGAAATAAGGATACCGCTGAAGAATTCATCAAAGGCACTTATGGGCTGAAAAAAATAAGTTATGTCAATTACGAGCATGAAACTGGATTTTTTGATATACTGGGTAGCGTATTTTCAGATTTTTCATTTAAGATGGGCGAAGGTATAGGTTCAATATTATTAAAACAGCAGGCGAGGGTGTGGTTATAGATGGAAGAAACAAAAAAGACCGTAAAATTATTTTCATTAGTCGTCATATTTTTAGTATTATCTGTCATTTCATTGAATGAGGCAGGATTTACCGGCGCGGTTGTAACTGATCTAAAAACCGGAAGTGAATTAGAACAGGCTTTAAGAGTGAACGAAGAAGTGCCGGTCATAGTTATCCTTAAAGATGACCAGCAGACAGTTTCTGAAGATACGGAAGAAAGAAAAGAGGCCATACAGGAAAAACAAGAAAATGTTTTAGCAGGCCTTCATCAGGAAGATTCAGTTTCAGCATTAGGCTTGACTCAACAGAAAGAATTTGATCTGGAAAGGCGTTATGAAACCATAAACGCATTTGCCGGTGAAGTGACCAAAGAAGGACTGCAGGAATTACAGAACAATCCTGATGTTGAAAAAGTTATCGTCGATAAAGTCAGGCAGATCTTTCTTTCTGATTCAGCTCCGCTTGTAAATGCCAATGATGTTTGGAACATATCCGTGAACGGTCATGCTATCGACGGCGAAGGCCAGACGGTGTGTGTGGTCGATACCGGAATAGATTATAATCATGTCTCGTTAGGTTCCGGATTCGGCAATAAAGTAGTTGCCGGTTTTGATTTTGCCAATAATGATTCTGATCCTTTAGATGATCATGGGCATGGCACCCATGTAGCTGGTATCGTAGCTTCAACTGATGAAACTTACAAAGGCGTAGCTCCAGGAGCTAAATTAGCGGCATTGAAAGTGTGCAGCGCAGCCGGATCTTGTTCAGATTCAGATGTTTTGGCGGGTATAGACTGGTGCATAAGCAATGCTGCAGCGTATAATATATCTGTCATCAGCATCAGTTTAGGCGGGGGCAGTTATACTTCTTATTGCGACGAAACAGCTGATTTTTCTCCGTATGCCGATGTGATAAATAATGCGGTCGCTAATGGCATAAGCGTAGTAGCTGCTACTGGAAATAGCGGCAGTGGGGCTATAAGCGGTCCTGCCTGCGTGCAGAATGCAACTAGAGTGACTGCAACTACTAAATCAGATTCCATCGCAAGTTATGCTTCCAGACATTCGTCTTTCTCTGATACCTTAGCCGCGCCTGGTTCGTCGATAACTTCATTACGGTTAGGCGGAGGGTCATTAACTTTGTCAGGAACATCAATGTCAACTCCCCATGTATCCG
>CAYHKV010000100.1:0-4044 GCA_964357125.1 uncultured Methanosarcinales archaeon
TTATGATGTTGATGATAAATGTTCATTGTGCGGCCCCAATGGCGGCTTATATGAGAATTACTATTGTACTGATCAGGTCTGTTCAAGTTTAGGCGCATGTTTCTCAAATTCCAAAAGTGTTGACAAACCGATGAGTTACTGTGCTTCCTGCGGCGAAGAACCTACCGCAGCGACCAACTGTTATACCTATCAATTTGAATCAGAGTGTGCGGGCGGACAGAATCTCGAAAAGAATGACCGGCAGGAGATAACTCTTTCAAAAGACCAGTGCAGCTGGGGAAGATGCGTATGGGAAGGCATATCTGGGGGGTCGGGAAGCTGTATCAAAGACGGAGATGGAAATCTGCAGGATGACTGTGCGTCATTCAGCAATGCCGGAGAAATAACCGCCTGCCATAAGGATAATAATGCTCCCTCAACAAAAATAATGTCGGCCGGATTGAATATAATCTCATTAGCTAATCCAGAGATAACTTTTCAATCTAAAGATAAAGAAAGCCCTTTAGGAAAAGTTGGATATTGCCTGGCCAATGCCAACAGCGGTTCTGGATCATGCACTGATTTCAAAGAAAAGCCTTATCCAGGTAAATTGAAAGACGAAACCATCAATGTAAATATGCTGGAAGGGATAGAGGATCAGATCGGCGGAGAAACATACATCTTGAGATTCTATTCAAAAGATAAATATTCCAACCAAGAAGAGATAAAAACCGCATTTGTATATATAGACAATGTACTTCCTCAATTTGAGATAAATCAAGAAATAAACACCGTCAATGATATCACTTTCCTGTCAGTATATCTCGAAGGGGTAAATGAACCTATGCGATGTTCATTCGCGCTTCAGCAGGTAGTTCCGGTAGGAAATATACAGGTCAAGACTGTAGAAAGAACCGTGCAGCAGAAAGAAGCCAAATTCGATAATCTGCAAGGATTGAAGCATAATCTCTCGGTTTCCTGTGAAGACAATCAAGGGAATATCAACATCAAACAAAAGCTGTATACTTTTGATCTGGAAGAAAGAATAGAGATCATATCTCCGGAATCATATGAGGCGGTAAATTCAAGAAGCGTCGTATTTAAAATACAGACCGTGTCCGGAGCGAGCTGCGGGTTATATGCTTCCGCGACCAATGAAAAAATAGCTGATTTCAAGACCGATGAACAAGGTAAAATGCATGAAACCAACCCCATTTCCGGATTCATCGAAAAAGAATATGCTGGAGATTACAAGGCAATATGCAATGAACTTTTAACCGATGAAAGTTATGAAGATTTTTTCCACTTCTCTGTCGATTTTACTCCACCTTCAACCAAAATAATCCTTAAGGAAGGGCTGAGAACGGCCATACCTGCCGGAAATGATTGGGAGGAATTTTTTGTCCATTCAGCGCAAGTAAACTTTGAGTGCCAATCAGAGGGATTTGCATGCGCAAAAACATTCTATTGCTTGGGCGACCAATGCGAATCGATAACCAATCCTGATTATAGAGAATATTCAAGTTCCGTCTTATTAAATCAAAGTACTGAACTATGTTATTATTCCAGGGACATAGCAAATAATCCCGTATATCAACCAACGTGCGGTAAACTGACCATCGGCGGTTACGGAATAACTTTGGAATCGCCATTAGGATATACATTCAACGGAGACTTATGGGGAGTAAGTAAAAATGCAACGTTCACCTTGAAATTTTCTACTAAAGTTCCAACTTCTGAATGCAAATTTGATTTTATGCCGGGATTCAATTATGATGCCATGCCCCAATATAAGGTCCTGACTCCAGATGCGCAAGGCAAATATATAATTGAAAATTTTCCAACAAGCCTATTTTCTCAATATTCCCAGAATGGCGGAACAAAACCGCTTTATGTAAGATGCGAGAATAATGAACAGGAATTGGGTCCTGAACAAAAATTAAATTTAGAATATGATCCTACCGCGCCTTCAATAACCGGAGCTTCTGCACAGCCATCGTTGGTCATAGAAGGGGTGAGCACTTCTTTGACCGTAGAAACTGACGATAAAACCACATGCAGATACAGCGATAATTCAGATGGCAGCGGAAGCGATGAATTTGATACCATGGAATTCTACTTTGAAGGGGCAGATGAACAGGCATTAGATATCTCCCATCAAGCAATTTTTAACATCAATTTCCTGGGAGCGAAAAAAGATTATGTCTTAAATGTATTATGTAAAAATGGCGCAGGAGACCTATCCGAATTAAAGGTAATAAACTTTAAGGTAGATTATACCGCAGCCGGAGCGATTTCACGCATCGAGCCTGCCGGCTATATCAGAACAAAAAATATTTCTTTGACTGCGGAGACCACCAGAAGAGGGATGTGCGAATATAAGATGGAGAATGAATATGCTTCTTTCCCAGGCAACGGGGATGCCACGATACATACGGCTTCTTTAGGCATACTACCAGAAGGAACTTACATGATCCCGATAAGATGTTCGATGGCTGACCACATCGCCGAAGCTATCGCTAAATTCACAATAGACCTTACTCCGCCCACTATAGATTCAGTAAATGACGGAATGTATACCTGCGGAGGAATAATGATGAATGTCATGGTCTCCAGCAATGAACAAAATTTAAGCGGATATCATTATGAAGTGTACGATTTTGGGGTATCACAAAATTTAAACCTCTCGTCGGATGCGAATAGAACTGCCTATCAGTCTTCTAACCAGGGAACATTGATATCAAATTATACAATCGGCCCTGATCTGCCAATAAAAGTGCCTACTTTAGGATTGGTCTCCGGACATAAATACCGATTGAAGATCGCGGCTATAGACGGCGCCGGCAATATCGGTGGATTTACACAGGGAGACGGGTTTACGGTCACTTCTGCTAATTACAGCCTTTGTGAAAATGATAACGGCGCTCCCGAGATCAATGTAATCATAAATGACACCGGATTAGACAGCTGCATATCTACGCCGGTAAAATTGGTCTGCAATGATCTGACCAGCTGTTCCATAACTTACAATAAAGCAGCATCGGCAAGCTTGTGCATGCCTTCGCTTCCTTACAATGGGCAAAATATATTATTTGAATCTTCAGGGTGGATATGTTATGCAGTCACAGATAATAATCTTAACAATTATACTGGCGTGAAGAAAATAACCCTTGATGATTCGGACGGAGATAAAGTACTAGACCGATGCGACCAATGTTCAGATACGGCAGCAGGAAAAATAGTTGATGAATTAGGCTGCGCCGCAGGGCAGATGCCTCCGTCTGAAAGTGAAAATGATAAAGATCAAGACGGGCTGCCCGATGCATGGGAAAAATTATATGATTCAGATGCCTGTCCTCTGGATTATCAGAATGCGGATTCAAACGGGGATACAATAAGCGATAATCTTGAAAATTATGATGATGACTCCTACAGCAATTATCAGGAATATGTAGCCAACACTGATCCGTGCGCAGCCGATAGGCAAATTACCGAACCAGCAGGAACTGCCGAAACCGCACCGGAAACAAAATTATTGGCATGGACCTTGTTGATCTTAGGCTTAGTACTTTTCATGGGGGGAAGCGGATATCTGATCTACTATTACAGATTTGCTAAAAGATCTGTGGGAGCAGCCCAGTACTCTAGACCTACTGTCAGGCCGATACTACAGCAAATTGCCAGACCTGGAAGGGCGATATCATCCTGGGCGCAGAGATTATCTTTCCTGCAAAGAAAAGAAAGAGAACGGGCCAAAGAGAGATCAAGAAGAGAAGTATTCGGCCAATTCACTCAAGATTCAAAAGCTATACCTCACCTGGAACCAATGCTTAAGAATGTCACTGATCATGTATCAAAAGTTGGCAGTTTAGCCAAAAAGTATGTTGAACATAAAGAAGAAATAAAGCCGGGGTTAAGGCCGGAAGAAAAAAGCGTCTTCGCAAAACTCGAACAGATCGCAAGCAGTCCGGGACAGCAGAAAGTAAGTGTAGAAAAAAGCGAAGCAGTAGATATTTTCCAAAGGCTAAGGCAGTTAAGCAAAAAAAGGAAGGGATAGATATTGAG
>CAYHKV010000101.1:0-4013 GCA_964357125.1 uncultured Methanosarcinales archaeon
GAAGTTTATTAAAAGCAATAATAAACCTTTTAAAGAATTAATGTTCCCCACTGTTTGGCCCTGTAGCTCAGCCTGGTTTAGAGCGCTGGTCTTATATGACCGTTAATGGATCAAAAATACAAAAACCATTAATCTTGCTTAGAAAGCCAGAGGTCCTGGGTTCAAATGCCGGCAACCGCCATGGTTCTGGTCAGAGAGTCCCGGCAGGGCCATTTTTTATTCATAAAGAATATAAATAACCAAAAAAAATACATAACATGGACAGCAACCCTCTTCTGGAAAGAAATTTTGCAATACCATTTGATCGCATCAAAGCAGAACATATAGAACCGGCCGCCAGGCAGATAGTTGCCGAAGCAGAGTTTGATCTTGAGAGAATAGTACAGCTTCAAAAACCGCGAACTTTTGAAAATACTCTTACCGCGCTTGACAAAGCATTGGGAAAAGTAAGTTATGTCACTAAACTGATGGATCTTTTAGAATCTACGATCATTTCTCCTGAAATCCAAGAAGCGTATAATACCGCAATGCCAATAATAGATGAGTTCAGCTCTAAAACATTTGTCAATGCCGGGCTATGGAACGCCTTACAGCAGTACGCTGCTTCATGCGAAGCATCGCAACTGGAAGGGCCGCGAAAAAGATTTCTTGCTAAAAATATTGAACTATTTTTACGCTATGGGGCAAATCTTGATGAAGGACAGAAGTTACATCTTACCGAAATAGATGTTGAATTGGGAACATTAACTGCAAAATATAAAAAAAATACTTTAGATTCGATGAACTCGTTTTCTTTGATTATAGATGACCCATCCAGCCTGACAGGATTGCCAGAGAGAGAAATTGCCGCCGCGCGGCAGCGCGCTCAGGACAAGGGCTTTGAAGGATGGAGATTTACTTTACAAAACTCCAGCTATTTACCATTGATGACTTATCTTAACAGAAGAGACCTCAGAGAAAAAGTGTATAAGGCTTTTTGTTCCATAGCTTCTGAAGGAGAGAATGATAACCGCCATCTTATTACAGAGATATTAAGATTGAGGAAAGAGAAAGCAAAACTTTTAGGATATGATAATTTTGCAGACATGGCCCTCGCTGACAGGATGGCCAAGAATGGTGGCACCGCATTGGCGTTCCTGCAGGATCTGAAAGATAAATCTGCTGATAACTTCCAACAGGAATTTAAAGAATTACAGGAATTTACTTCGCAATCAGAAGGCAGCAAATTTAAACTTGCTCCTTGGGATCTGGCTTATTACAGCGAAAAACTAAGAGCTGCAAAATATAATTTTGAAGAAAAAGAGCTTGAACAATATTTTTCCCTCCCTAATGTTTTAGAAGGTTTATTTGCCATCGTAAACAGGTTATACGGCATCCGCGTAGAAGAAACTTATGAGTTTGCGATATGGCACAAAGAAGTCAAAACTTACAAGGTATTCGATAAAGACGACACTTTCTTAGGTGCGTTTTACGCAGACCTATTTACCAGAGAGACAAAAAAAAGCGGTGCCTGGATGAACGGATTGATCTACGGAGGCCCTGACGCAGAAGGATTTAAGCCCCATCTTGGAGTGATGGTCGCCAACATCCAACCACCGATTGAAGGAAGATCGGTATTATTAAAACAAAGTGAGATTAAAACCATATTCCATGAATTTGGACATTTACTGCATCTCTTCTTAAGCGAGGCTGAAATAGGCAGCCAGAAAGGGCCACAAGTAGCAGATGACTTTGTAGAATTTCCATCGCAATTCATGGAGAATTGGTATAAAGAAAGGGAAGCTATCGATATTTTTGCGAAACACCACCATACTGGAGAGAAAATACCTTCCCAGTTGTTAGAAAATTTAGGTTCATCAGTAAAATTTCAAAGCGCTTATAGCATGATGAGACAACTATCTATCGGAATTGTAGATCTTATGCTGCATATACATTACCTGCCTGAAAAAGACGGGGATGTAATTGAATACGCAAGAAAAATCCAACAGGAATTTTCAGCAGTTCCTTTGCCGCAAGAATTCTCCTTTATAACAAATTTCAACCACGTTTTCAGCAGCCAAGGAGGTTACGCTGCTGGTTAATACTCATACAAATGGTCAGAGCCATTAGAAGCTGATGCGTTCAGCCGTTTTAAGAAAGAAGGGATTTTTAATCCGGTAGTTGGCTCTCGGTTTAGAAAAGAAATCCTTTCCAAGGGAGACAGTGAAGACCCCAATGTACTTTATAAAAATTTTATGGGCAGGGCTCCTGATCCGCAAGCATTACTAAAGAAAGCAGGCCTTATCTAAAAAGAAACTCTTAAGAACATTTCTCAGCCACATCAGTCAAGGTTGCGGTAAAACTTACTCTTTTTACGGTCGGATGAGTCACCACATCGCTGGTATCCCCTTTGTGCAAAGTAAGTATCTGTTCTCCGACGATCTTTCCCGTCGTTTTCTTGATTATATTGATAGCTACTAAAGATTCTTCACCGGCGCAATAATCAGGAGTTTTCAATAATTTCCATTCCACCGCTCCGGCATAGCTGTAACTTCCCTGTCCTAAAGAAAGAACATAATCTTCGTTATCGCTGGTTTTTACTTTGACTTCCTGTATACTGCATTTATTATCGCAGTCAGTCTTATACAAGCTGGACAGAGTTTGGCATTTACTGTCTATGCACAGCAGATTATTAGAGCAATCGGTATTATATTCGCAGACTGCTTCTTTTATTATAGTAACTTCTTCCGATGGAACATTTTCAGCCGAAGGAACTTCTTCAGGCACAACCTCTTGGACATCAGCTGAAACTGGTTTTTCGATTGGAGCGTTCTGGCAGCCGATAACGATAAAAGCTAAAAATAATGACAATAATATGATCTTCATTTTAAATCAAGTAAAAAGAAATACTATATAAGATTATTTATCTGCTTATAAAAGCTATATACTAAAAATCTGATAGAATAATAAATTCAGCCAGAACTTTCGAGACAGGTTTTACAATCATTCGAAAAACCAGCTGGATTTCACAAGCTAAACCTCTTCTTTCGAATCTGGCCGTATAGAAAATCATTTTATTGAAATTTAAAAGTTTATCTGTACTCTAGAAGGAATAATAATACCATAAAGCAATAAAATAAAACTGCGGTAGCGGGGACTTTCGAGCGGCAATCTTGTTTCCTAGATTGCTGGCATTCGAACCCCGGTCACAGCCTCTTTGCGGAAATGCGCATGGCAAGGCCGCATACTAACCACTATACTACTACCGCATAACTGATAAAGTCAAAAAGGAGTTTATTAATAAAGTTTATCATTTTGAAAGCTTGATGTAAAAAGCAGGGACAGAGAAATTATCTCTAAAACCCGATTTAAAGAAAATCAAAAAAGTAAAAAAAACAATAAAAAACAATCTTATCTTTTAGCTAGCACAAAAACTGATCTTAATGCTACTATTATGGTTGCTGGCACGAATAAAGTCAGTATTGAGTTCAATACGCTTACTAAAATTGAAACTCCAACTCCTTCTACAGAGCTTAAAACACCTGCTCCTAAATACGATACCAATACTAAAACCGTACCGCTCACCAAGAATGCTGATGATTCTTGAGCTGTAATGTTTAGCAAACCTACTACTAGGCCTATCAAAAAGACTGCCCATAACATTTGTGTTGCATAAGGTCCTGTAAATCCTACTCCTAAAAGAACTGCTAAGACTAAACCTACTAGGAAAGACCATCCACCTATAAGGTTAGCGCTACTTTTTTTTACCATCTTCACTATCACCTCTATTGATACTTCGGAAACGATATGTTCCCATAGTTGTATTGTAGAAAAATCTTTTGGTTTATAAGATTTTTGTTTTGTGAAAGGGGCAAATATACATTATCTAAACAAAAACTTAATAAACCAACTCACAAAATCACTAAACGTTCCCCCCTTAGTTTAGCGGCTAGAACACTCGGCTGTAGATACTCTTTGGAATTGTCATGATGACTGGGATGAAAAAGAGTCAGCCAATAGTCACCGAGGGATCC
>CAYHKV010000102.1:0-3868 GCA_964357125.1 uncultured Methanosarcinales archaeon
CTACCAATACTATCAGAGAAAAAATGATTATCGCGCCGGCATGCTGCACCAGGCCGCTAAGGTTGATCTCATATCCCAGCAGTATGAAGAAAAGCACCAGGAAAAAATCACGCACCGGTTTCAATTTAGTGCTTATCTCGTAACGGTAAGGAGAAAAAGAAAGAGTCACACCGGCCAGCAGCGCTCCTATCTCTATGGAAAAGCCGGCAGTGTAAAAAAGCAGCGAAAGGGCAAAAGCCCAGCTGATGGAAAACAGCAACAATAATTCCTGCATCTTTGCAGCGATCTTAGTTATATGTGGAAGGATGAAAATTCCGGTGACTACCAAACCGATCAAAAGGCCAACCCCTTTCAATACGGTGCTTATGACAAAACTTTCTGCGCCCACGCTGCCACTTAATGAAGAAATTATCATCAGCAGAAAAATAGCGATAAGGTCCTGCACCAATAAAAATCCGATAGATATCTTCCCATACAGGCTATCGGTCTCGTTTTTATCGGAAAGAAGTTTCAGGATGATTATAGTACTGCTGAAGGATAAAGCTATACCGATATATGCGGCGGTGCGAGATTGAAAGCCTAAAGCTACAGCCACTAAAAGGCCTATCACGGTAGTGAAGACCACCTGCCCGGCTCCGGTGATGACTGAAACCAATCCTACTTCCCGGATGACTTTAGGGTCTAAGCTTAGACCTACTAGAAATAACAGCAGAGCTATGCCCATATGGGAAAAAAGAGTGATTGTGTCTGTTGAAGATATAAGGTTAAATAAGGAAGGCCCTACTATGACTCCAGTGATTATGTAAGCTATTATCAATGGCTGTTTAAAGAATCTGACTATCAAGCTGACAAAAGTGGCAATCCCTATCACTAAACCTATTTCTAAGAAAGTCCCATCCATTCTTTTTTACAGCCTCTTTTTCTGAGTAATAGTAGATATTTAGTTTATATAAATGTTGTGTCCATCTGAAGCTAACAATTATGAGTCAACATTTATAATACAACAGCTCTTTTCTACTAATCATGAACTTTGAAAAGATTGCGCCTGTAGAAAGCAGCAAGACTTTGCTAGATGTAGCTTTCAAAAAAGCCAGGGAAAGAAGCAAGGAAAAGAAACTTTCCGGCGAATGGGAAGACATCATCCGAAAGAAAGAAAGCCTTAAACTGGATATCATAAAGGATACATTAGTCTCAAAGCTTGAGGATACTCTATCACAGTTTCCGCAGACGGAGGTTCTTCCTGAATTTTATATAAAATTAATGCGCTTGACCCTTGATTATGCTGCTATGAAGAAATCGTTAGGAGCTGTAAACTGGTGTTCTCAAAGAGTCAAGATATTCCATAGGGAATATGTGCGCAAGATCGTAAAGATGCGAAGCAAGGAGATGATACATAAGATCTCACTTGAATTTTACGGCAGGATATCTTCTACTATAAAACAGATCGATGAAAACCTGAAATATCTTGAAGAATGCAGAAGGATAATGAGGACGTATCCGGACATAAAAGATCTATTCACGGTCTGCATCTATGGTTTCCCGAATGTTGGGAAGACTACTTTTTTGAATAAGCTGGCCGACACTAAGGCAAAGACTGCCGCTTATGCGTTCACCACAAAAAGCATCAATGTAGGATATCTGCGGATAGACGGGATGGAAGTTCAGGTTTTAGACCTTCCCGGAACCTTAGCCAGGCCCGAAAAGATGAACAATATCGAGCTTCAGGCAGAATTGGCATTGCAGGAGCTAGCCAAGATGATAATCTTCGTCTTTGACCTGAGCGAATCTTCAGGATATTCTTTGGAGATGCAGACCAAGCTGTTTAAGAAGATACAGCCTTTGAAACCATTGATTTATATCAGCAAGACCGATCTGCCGGGAGGTATGCCTGGAGAAGATTTCCCATACAAATACTATTCTTTTGAAAGCATCAAGGAAGAGCTTATGAAAGCTGCGCAGAAGGAAGCGGCTAAAAAAGCTGCGATCGCTGCTGAAACTGTCAAAGAAGATTAATAAATAGAAATGTGTTATTTGATATAAATAATTCACACATTTCTAATATGGATCTTTGCCGGAAGATCAAACCAATCATCGCAAAGATTCATAAATAGAAAAGAATTCTTTGTACTTATGGTGGAAGAGGAAAAGCTTCAGAAATCCATTGAACGGGAAAGAGTGTTAGTTTTTCTGAGCATAATCATCGTGGTAGTTTTGCTGACCGGTTCCTGGCAGAGCCTGCTGGCGGTCTTTTCAGGATCCTTTAATGCCGTCACCGGAGCAAGCACGGCAGTAGATGCTGTCAGCGTTAAAGACTATATCCTTGGCTTATGGGTATTTACAGCCATGATCGCTTTGGCTTTCTATGCAGTGTATGCTTTAAGGCATCCCAAACCGCAGCTATGGAAAGTAGAACTGCCAAAACAAAAAGAACCATTGGTGAAGATAGACCATGAAACTTCATTGGACCGAAAGCTTGACCGCATAAATGAAGAAATAATAGAGTTGCGTACCGCTAAAGAACCGACAAAACCGGCTAAAGCGCCTAAAAAATTAGTTCATTTTTCCAATGTAAAAGAAGATGTATTGAGAAGCGAATTAGGAAAAGTGAATGCGAGGCTGCAGGGATACAAGAAAACAAGAATATTAGAGCATCCGTCAGGAAAAACTGCTTGGGATAACAATCTGGAAGAGATAAAACAGCAATTGATAAGATTAAAAACTGCAAAATTCAAGAAAGCAAAAATACGTGAACTGGTGCCTTCTAAAGAAAGCATCGCCCTGGCCAGAGAACGTGAAAAATTACAAAAAGAATGGGAAAGAGTCATGAAAAAGAAAAAACAGCGTTCTACCATCATTTTAGAAGAACCTTCCAAGAAAGGCAAGCTTAACCTGGATCTTGAACAGGTCAAAAATAAAATTGCAGGGTTGGAAAAGATGAAAGTTAAATCGGTGATCATGCGTGATACCGCGCCGTCGGTACATGAGATCAGCATGGCTTTAGAAAAGAAAAAACTTATCAGCGAATTAGAAAAAGTCGATTCTGCCCTCCGAAAAGGAAGAAAAAATCCGTCTTATCTTATCAGAAGATTTATTCCTTCCATGCATGAAAGAGAGCTTCAGGAGATGAAGAAAAAATTAGAGAAAAAAGGTTTCTTGCCTAAGAAAGAGCTGGCCAGGATAGAACAGAAACTTATGGAACTTAGGCAGAAAAGATGATCATCCTATGATTGTCCTGGCTTTTGACGTAAAACCATATTCATAGCTGGTCATGTTCCCTGAATTTAATTTTTTTTCTTCTAGAAGTTTAAGATCCTCCAGATCCTTTCTGAAAGCATGCACATAATCTACCTTTAGGTCAAATAGCTGGGCTAGATAGCAGTCATATTTGTCTGGAGAGATCCTGCCATCGCTAACCGGAACTGAACTTGCCAGATCATGCGCTTTGAAAAAATCAAGGATCGTCTCCATATCCTGATCTACTTCTATCCCGCAAGATTCAAGGAATAAAGCCAAAGCGTCCAGACTTGCTGTTTCAGGCATAGGTTATGTAAGAAATAAAAATGATTAATAAATGTACTTAATAAAAATAAACTGCGACCTTTGAATATCCAAGCTTATTCCGTAACCACTATCTTGCAAGCGCAGGGCAATTTAGTAGCTGATCTATGCAACGCTTCCCGGCCTGCTTTTACGCCGGCTTTGTCAACTCGAAGCTCAAATACGGTCTGGCCTTCTCTCATCCTCGCAGCACAGCCGATAGTCTTACCGAATGATAACTGCATACCTGTACTCATACGGTCTGCACCTGCACCGCTGGCTAATGGATTTTCACGCAAAACATGGAAAGGATATACTTTCAATCGTAGAT
>CAYHKV010000103.1:0-3868 GCA_964357125.1 uncultured Methanosarcinales archaeon
GATATTATTTTTTAAGCAAACTTTAAGGAATTTAGACGATGGGATAGTCGGTATTCCTAAACACCATCCTTCAAATAAGATGAAATCCTGCCTTCCGATAATTTTTTTGGTTCCGGCAGCTACCTCGCCTTTTCCATGATATGATGATTTATTAAAAATTGGAATCTCAAAATCTTCTCCAGCTTTAGCTTTCTGCAATACTTTATGCAGCAGTTCTATCTTATGCGTTCCCGGCATTCCGCGTGATATCTGATAAAAAGCATTATCATGATATCTCTCGCGCAATTTTTTCCTTTCCCGGTAGGTTTTATAAAAATCATCCAATGAGAACGAAGCAACTTTATACCCCTGTTTTTTTAGTAACCGCTGTAAAAATGTAGCTAAAGTGCTCTTTCCGGTTCCTTGGCCTCCCTGGATGCCTATTATAACTGTTGTTCCATGTTTATGTATTTTCTTTAGTCTATCTACGATCGGGATGATTATCTTCCTTTGTTCTTGGTCGGAGAAAATTGGTACAGCCACAAAATCAGGAATACTTCAATTCTATTTAAACTTATCAAAATATATTTAAAGTAATATATATTAAGAATAATCATGTCAAAATCAAACTTCCTCTTAGTCGACCTGAATGAGGCCAAGACCAAGAAATTAGCTGAAACAATCACTAGTGATACCAGCAGGAAAATACTTAACCATCTTGCAGAAAAAGAAGATACTGAAGCTAATATAGCAAAATTGCTTGATCTGCCCATCTCTACAGTTCATTATCATCTGCAGAAACTTCAGGAAGCTAACCTTGTTATCGCAGAAGAATTCCATTATAGCGCCAAAGGTAGGGAAGTTAACCATTACAAATTGGCCAATAAGTATATCATAATCGCTCCTGGCAACGTTTCAGGATTAAGAGAAAAGCTGAAAGGCATCCTTCCGGTTGCGTTGGCGGTATTGGGAATCAGCGCGGCCATCAAATTGATCCAGGCAAATTCTAATCTTCCGATAGCTGAATCTTTAGCAGCAGATTCCGCTGCTTCTTTGGCTCAGGAAGCAGCATTTAAAACAGCAGCTCCGGTAGTTCCGGCAGTCCAATCGCAGCCGGATATAGCTTTATGGTTCCTGCTGGGAAGCATCACCGCTTTGATGATTTATCTGGTAGCAGAATTGATTAGAGAGAAAATAAAAAAATAAAGTTATTTCCTGCTGAATCCTGTTCTCTGAACATATTGATAAATATCTCTTCTATGTCCTATCAGCACTATGGAAAGTTTTTTCTTATTTTCATCAACATCAATTAGAATCCTGTAATCTCCTACCATAAGCTGATATGATTTTATCTCCACTAATGTTTCTAAATAATGAAGTGGCTCATCAGCAATGGCATTTACTTTCTTAATGATCCTCTTGGCATCCGGCGGATGAAGTTTCCGTAAGAACTCTCTGGCTTTCTCGTCCCAAGAAATCTCATAGCTCATTCTAAGCCGAACTCTTTCAGAATATCTTTATTCGGGACACCTTTTCCCTTAATCATTCGCTCACGAGCTTCTCGGACTTGAAGCTTGATCTCCTTTCTAAGCTCTGGCTCAAATCTAATCACTTGCTTTATTTCAGCCATATCCTTTTTAAGTAACTCTAAATCTTCATGAATTTTAGTCAATATTTCTGTTTGGCTCATTTTAAGTATCTCCTGCTTATCTTAAAACAAGTATTGCTTTAAATAATTTACCTCTTATTTTTACTGATTCTTATAATTAATGATCAAAGAAAATAAAAAAATAATTACATAAATTAAAAAAGAAAAAACAAAAGAAAAAATTTACTTCTTCCTTTTCTTCAGCTTCTTCCATCCCAGCCATGCCAATACTGCGACAATAGCGTATGGTACTAAGCCTACCAGCATTTTCAGCAGGCCATTAAGGCTGTTGACGAATCCGGTAACCAGTTCTGAAAATTTAACAAATACTGCGTTGATGTATTCAGATTGTTTCTCAGTTATGGTCACATAGATTGTCGAATAATCTACTCTTGTGTTTAAGTTGCTGAGCTGTTCTTCCAGATACTTGATGGTTCTCTCCTGATTGAAGATCCGGTCATTAAGCTCGATCTTATCAGATACTGAAGTTGCTTCTGAGAACATCTGCTGGTAACGTTTCAATCTTTCTTTTTCAGCCTGCAGTTCTACTGAAACATCGACAAATTGTTCTGTGATATCTTCTTTGTTCTCATTGAACATGGTTATCTTGCCGATCTGTTTAAGCTGCATTAGCAAGGCATCGTATTTTTTGTCTTCTACTTTTATGGAATAGCTTCCGTAATAGTATGACTGCCTGCCTTCTCCATATTTCTGGGAATTTTCATTCAGTAAATAAGCGTCAGCGGTAGAAACGATGCTTTTCAGCTGATTTTCAGCTTCCTTGAATGTTCCAAGCTTAACTTCGGTCGATAATGAAGCGGTCTTGGTTATTTGTCTTTGCTGAACTCCCGGAGCAAAACTGTCCTCCATGAAAGGCGTTGGCATGCCGATGGCTATCTTAGATTCCGCCACCCCGCCGTAGCTTGCGTCTGCTCCTGTACGGAATACATCCTGCTGCAAGGTTTGGGTAGCCGGAAATAAGACAAACAGGGCCATCACTGCTGCAAAGATTAGCACGATAAGCCAATTCTCTTTCATTTTATTTATTTGGTCTTTTAAGGTCATTTTAACCCTCCATCATGTATTATATACTATAGAAAACAAAACTAATATATAAATGCTTTAAAGACTTCAAGAGGAATAGAAGTTAAGAGCTTCCCAATCCGCAGAACTCCCAAACTATCATTGAAGTCCATAATAAGGCTTCACAAAAGTGCTTGCTTCAGAGATCTCTCCGTTTTTGCTGATCTTAAAAGAAAAATTGCGATCCTTTACAGATAAGTTAAATTGCTCGTTTCCGGGATATTTTTCCGCTTCGAAGGTGATCTGATAAAATTCTTTGCATTGTATGATCTCCGCTTCAAACTTTTCAAGGTCTTCAATGCCATTTTTAAATTTCAGCATAAATCGCGTTTCTCTTTTGAGCCCATCACCTTTTACCTTTACCGGCTGCTTTTTCAGGATTTTATCGATGAAATTTAATTCCGGCTTAAAATAGTCATTTCCCGGGAAAAAGCCCATCACTTTTTCGTTTTTTTCCTCTTTACGGTCAGGATGGTTCGCCCAGGCAGTATAGATCTGGTCATGCTTGATAGTCTTGCCGGTTTTGGTCATGAATAATCGGTGAGCCATCCAAAAATTTTTGTGGTAAGGGATGAATGAAGGTTTCTGGCGAAGAAAAAGATCTATCCGGTATGAAGAGTTTTCCCACCTAAATTCTTCTATCTGAACCCGGATGTTTTTCAGGTCTATTTTTGGTTGGTTTTTATATCTCTTAATATAAAATTCATTTAGCGTTTCTTTTGCGATCCGTTCTATCTCTTTCAATGAGGGATTATTTTTTTTGATACTCATATTTTGCATCGATAAAGCAAGAAGTTTACTTAAAGATTCCCTTTAGATCAAGGATTGATCCTTTCCGGATCCCTGGGCAGCAATACCGCTTCCCTTACGTTATCCAGTTTCAACAATCTCTGGGTTATCCTGTCTAATCCGAAACCAGCTCCGCCATGAGGTGGTATGCCAAACTTAAATATCTCTGCGTAAGCTTCCATCTTATCCAGGTCTAATCCTTTTGCTTTAGCCTGTCTCTTTAATAATTCATATCTATGCTCCCGCTGCGCTCCTGAACAGATCTCTACCCCATTGAACAAGAGGTCAAAAGATTTGGTCACGTCTGCTTTCCCTTCCGGCTTCATGTGGTAAAAAGGCCTTACCGCCCAGGGAAATAAAGTGAGGAAA
>CAYHKV010000104.1:0-3834 GCA_964357125.1 uncultured Methanosarcinales archaeon
TAAAGTATTTATTAAATTTTCCTATATCAAAGAGAAGCTTACCGCACCAGCCATGGCCGCAAATGAGCCGATGACTAAAATCTTGATAAGGGTAGCCGCATCTCCCGGCAAACTTGCAAATAACCATAAAGCCAGGAATTCTATCAGCAGCGAGATCAGATACAGAAAAAATAATTTTGTCCATACTACTCTTAAACCTTTTTTCTGGACGTATAATCTTTCGTTCTTGTATATCAGGAGTGCAGATATTCCTACTATAAAGATAAAGATGCCGATGATATTCCACCACTGCAGCTTATCTGCTAAAGATTCCATATTCAGCAAAGTACGTCCTAAGCCTACTCCTAAGAAAGCTCCGGCTACGCCTTTTATCAGTTCCAGAAGATGTTTGCGCTTGAATTCAAACCTGCCGATCTTAAAAAGGACTTTTTCTATCTTTTGCTCTTCAGTAAGGATCTTGTTTTCTTTTTTTTCAATGTTCTGTTCATGTTTAAGAAGCTGCTCTTCGGTCTTGCTGATCTTGCCCATCTTTTCTTCGATATTTACGAGGCGTTTATTGACCGACCTCTTTTTTTTAGGCATATAAGCAAGCAGGGCAATCATTCTTTTATACTTTTCGTAAATCAGGGATGTTCTGGATCCGGTTTTGACGAAGAAATTGGTTCAGGAACAGCTCCTGGCAAAGCAGGGGTTGTTTTTTTTGTTCTTTTTTTAGGCGGCGCTTTGACCTTAGGCTCTTTCGGCGGATGGTCTGCTAAATCCTGCAGATGCCGTTTCCATCTCAGGACAGTATAATTAACCGGATTCTTGATGCGCCTGCAAAAGTCATCAGGATTGCAGATGCCTATTCCCTTATAATATGCTTCATTATTGCAGTTCGGCGGCAGTTTATCTCCTGCTGTAAATCCGTGCATCTGCCCTTTGATGTATACTTCACGCAAGGGTTCTTTGTTTTTGGCGTTCCAGGATTTCAGGAATAGTTCTATCTCGGGTTTGCTCCAGCCGATCTTACCTAAGTAATTCATCAGCAGGAATACTGCCCTTTTTTTTCCATCTCCGATCCCTGGCAATAATAGTTTCATGCAAGGGGGGAAGTACTCTTCTGAGATGGGGCTTTTCAGCTCAAGCTCATCGTATTCTTTTTTCGGCTTCTCTTTTTCTTCCTGTAATTTAACTTTGAAATCCAATGATTGCAGTAACAGCCGTCTCGCGCTTTCACCGCTGACATTCCGGTCCAGGAATATGAACATGGGCGCAAGTATGGCTTCCGGCTTGGCCATGGCTTTTTCAAACTCCATTACCTTGTCCGGGCTTATGGGCAGGCTTACCAATCCAGATTTCTCGTGTAAGCTGTAAGGCATGCGGTAAAGATGCCGTGAAGAGATGAGGACTGTATCGATCTCTAAGAAAGGCTCAACGTCCAGAATTTCAACTTCTCTGGAATCAAACTCATATTTTTGCAGGACTTTCATCTTGATCTTTTCTTTTTCTGAACCGGTCTTTTCGCTGATCTTGTTAAAATCCATGTTCTCAAATTCAAGAATTCTCTTTCCTAATTCGTTCTTAATGTTTTCCTTGACGTAGAAGGCTATCTTTTTTGGCGCGTCAGGAAAGAGGTCTTTTGTTTCCGTATCTCCTACTTTTTTAGGGAACGCTTCAAAAGGGATGCCGATATGGAACCCTTTATTTCCTGAGTTATGCAGTAAAATAGGATAACATCCCCCAAAAAATCTTTCGGTTTCTTCTACAGAAATATCGTAAACCTTCTCTACTTTCTTTAAACCTACTTTCTTTATTTCTAAAGCGGCGATGTCGTTTTCAAAGAGTTTGCGATAATTATCCATGATCTTTTTTGATTTGGGATCATATTCATGGGATTTGTGATTTTCAAACCAATGCAATACTTTTTTTATCCTATCTAAATTCGCAGATTTTTTTTTAAGCGTCATCTGTTCAGCGCGATGATGGTTGAACAATTTAGGCTTTATTTGCAGATATACTTTTTTTAAGCCGTCTATAGGAAATGTTTTTCCGTTTGGATATGGGGAATACTTATTTTTTGTCCTAAAAAACTCTGTATTGGCTAGTTCCGATTTTGCTATGTTTATTGAAAATACATGGCTTCCTTTAAAGAATTTTCCTTGAGGCATAAAATGCCCCTTACTCTGCTCTTGGTTTATGGAGCAGGATATTCCATTTAGGTTGCACAGCCAAACCAGCTCCATAATTAACTGGTGCGACACAGATTTAATAGTTATTGAATATTCCCCTGATTTATAGCCGTCTCCCCTAATGTAACTTATCAATAATCTTTCAAAATATTCCTTCGGAAGCTCCCACGCGAAATCAGGGAGGTGTTTATTTTTAGCTCCTTTTCCGCAGGCTTTTTCAAAAAAAGCGTACCATTCTTTCGAATGGATCAAAATTTGCGTAGAATTTTTATTTGGATGCCTGATAGAAATCTTCCTTCCTGTAAGCTCTTTCAATAAGCTGATACATTCATTGATGTATTCAGTTTCATTGACATTGAAAGAAAAACCGATCTGGTGAATGCTTTTAGTGATATGCCCTTCGGATAGATAATATCCCAATAAGATCAGCAGTTTTTTATCTATTTTTATTCTTCTTATTATCCTTTTATTCAAATATTTAAATTCCCATTCAAAATTATCAATTTTTTCGAACCTCTTTTCTGCTTTTCTGAAAGTGACCAAAAAGTCCCCTTGTTTTAGTCTTTCAACTTCTTTTGGGATGATCTCGCCATTATCCCAGACAAAAACTGAATGATATCTAGTTGCTCTAATCGGAAGGGTAGAATTCTCATGCAATATCTCATAAATCTTATCTTTGTGCTCAAGGTAGTTAGTTATTTTAGAAAAGCATACAAATCCTTTTTTATCAAGAGATAATGCTTCTATCTGCTTATTTTCCTTGATTGATTCAATAACTTCTTTAATCGGAGAAAGGATAACTTTTTTATCTATTTTTATCAATAAAGGGGTATCGCCAGTAACACTAAACTTACAGGAAAGATCTTTAACTTCACAATAACGGAGAAATTCTATAACTAGCTGGGCGCAGATCCGGCTGTATTCAAATATCTTGCAGTCTATGTCTAATACCAGATCCCAGCCGCTGCGAAGCTCATCTAATTCTTTCCTGCTTTTATTGCTGTCGATGTACATGGGATTTTCCCATAACTCCTCGCTGGCATGGAATGATGTTACACCACGCAGGGCTAATTCAAGGATCTCTGCAGGGTAAGTAAGTATATCCGGGCGTTTGCCGAAAGAATCTGTGTATCGGACGCCGATCTCCTTATCTTTGGCATGGGCGATCATAGCTTCCTGGATGTCTTTCCGTTTATAGAAGCGCAAGCAGATACCTTTGTCTAGCATGTAACAAAGCAGTAAAAAGAGAGTTTATATGGTTTTCTGGGATAAAAAATAAATTTCCTAATTTTTCCTTGGTTCTGGAGTTCCTACTGCAAGTAATTGTTTTCCTGTTACTCTAGAATAACCAGCAAACATTTGAATACTATTTTTGATAGCTGTTTCTCTATACTCATCTGTCACGCCCATCCCTTGCAGGTATCTTCCTATGGCTTGTTTTGCTTCTTCCTTTAAACCCTCGTGATTTAATGCTAATTCATGAGTAAAAACTAGTCTGTCAAGAAGTTTCTCTATTCCATTATGAAACAACGAGAAATCAACTAATAAATATTCTTGAAAAATTTGGTACATAGCAACTTCCACAGGATCTTGAGATCGCCACCATTTATAATCCCCATATTGGGCCATCACTTCTTTACACTTATCTTGTTTCTCTGGAGAG
>CAYHKV010000105.1:0-3824 GCA_964357125.1 uncultured Methanosarcinales archaeon
ATCTCATTTCACAAACCGCAGTAATTTTATCAGAAAGATATGCTAAAGATACTATCAACAAGATAATGCCTAAAACACCTAGTTCTATCCCTTTAAATGGCAGCAAGATTAAAAATCCGCTGATGCCTAAAGCTCCTGCCAATCCTAAAGCGCAGGAAGAACAAGCCGGAGTAAGAACGCTAGTTATAATCCCCGAAAGGCCTATGCCGGCGCCATAAGCGGCTTGCCTTTTCAACAGGAAAATGCTCATAGAGAAGACTATTCCAGAAAGGAACGAGATTATTATCAGGAACATGAACGAAACAGCAGACATGCTGCTATGGGCGCCTACAATCAGGCCGATCAGCAATTTAAAAGAGAAATCATAAAAGAGCAGTTTGTAATTTCCAAAAAGAGCATTAAGCGAAAAAATGCCTAGGCTGAAAATTGTGGTTAGGACGAAATATGCTTTTTTGGAATATACTTGCCTTAATGCTTCCCTTATCTTGATAGGGATCATAATTTAAAAAAATAAAAAATTAAATCTTTATTCTAGAGCAGCATCGATTACCTGCTGGAATACGCTGAATGGCTGTGCGCCGCTGATCAGCTGTCCATTAACAAGGAATCCAGGAGTGCCTTGTATGCCTGCGGCAGAACCATCAGCCATATCTTTCTGTACTTCTGAAGCCATAGCTCCGGTATCAAGGCAGGTGTTGAACTTAGCGGTGTTCAATCCAAGCTGTTTAGCGTATTGCTTAAATGCAGTTACGCCGCCGGTCACTCCTTTTTCAAACAGCAGGTCGTGCATTTCCCAGTACTTCCCTTGTTCGTCTGCGCATTCAGCAGCTTCGGCAGCTTTCTGGGCGTTGGTATGGAAAGGCAAGGGGTAATCTCTGTATATTAACTTGACTTTACCTGTTTTGATATATTGTTCGTCGATAAGCGATTCAGTATCGGTGTAGAACCTTACGCAGAAGGGGCATTCATAATCACTCCATTCAATAATAGTTACTGGGGCATTTTCTTTTCCCTTTACCGCATCGTCATCTAATAATTCTTCCATATCAACTTTTACAGAAGGAGTAGGGGCGGCATTATCCACAACAGTACCACCGGTTGCGCCCTGCCCGTTCCCTTTAAATGCCATAACTGCTAAAATTACGATAAGCGCGACTGTAGTGACTTTCCAAAACATATCGCTGCTTGATTTTTTTGGCTTATCAGTCTGATTAACCCTGTTAAATTCTTCCATAGATCATGACCTCCGTCGTTTTTTGAATGTAAAAAGAGCGGGCATATATATTCTTTTGGGTTTAAAATAGTAACATATAGCAATCTTATTATACTCATATTTTCTACTTCATGCTATGGTAAAGAAACAGCAATATAAAGGAAAATCATTGTTCAGATGCGGTTCATGCAGCCTTCTATATCTCAAAGAGGCTATCGCTTATGACTGCGAGGTTTACTGCAAGAAACACAAAAGCTGTTCTTTGGAAATTTCTAAGCAGGCAGTGCGATTATAAGAAAAAACTGTTCACGAACAGCAATAAAGTTATCAGCGCAGATAGCAAACAATAGAAGCAATAATCTTTTATTTTATAAACCTGCACCCATATAAGGAACATTGAAAATAAAAGCCCCGATCCGGCAGCTATTTTGATCAGTAAAAATAATATTGTTGAATCAGCGGTAAATGCTGCCAATATTCCTGCGACAAGCATGGAAATATAAAATAACGCTCCTAAAATCTCATTCCTTACCAAAAATATCTTAGACCATTCGCTTTCAGTTACTTTACTGCAATCGTGATCTAAAGGACATACTAACCGCTTAGCAGTATTATGGTAATGTTTCCAGGTAAGATATCCTGCTACTGAAATTCCACCTATCGCTAAAGTGATAAAAGAAGCTGCAAAGGCCGGATTCATTTTTTATGATGCAATACTCCCAGCGAGACTGCTGCTAACAATAATCCCACATCCCGGAAGACAATATCCAATGCAGCAATATTAACTACAATTATTGATGCCATAGTTATTACTGCCAGGCCGGCAGCATATCTTGTCTTCCATCCGGAAATAAGCCATAAAGATAATACAAATTCATATAAGGAAAATGCCCCCAGCAGAAGTTGCTGCGCGAATATAGAACGCAACCATAATGGCATAAAGCCTATCCACGATTCCGGCTGTAAAGTCGCGGAAACAGCAGCATACAGGAAAGGGACTGCCAAAGCGACCCGTAATATAAATGAAGATAATTTGGCTGGATTTTTTATTTTCATTCTACAACGATAGTTCCGGTCGAAGATACGCTTAGATGATCGTGGTACTTCCAGGAGCCTATCTCATTGAAAGTAAAAGAGAAAGATTCTCCCTGCCCTAAGCCCTTACAGGCATCAAATATGGCTTCTTCAGTTCCGCATTTCTCGATGCCAGAACCGGGATATATTGTATGTGTCGGGTGCATGGCTGAAGCGGGCCAGTGCTTTGCTGTATCTTCATTGACGAATGTTACGGTTGTCCCTGCTTTTAC
This sequence comes from uncultured Methanosarcinales archaeon, assembly GCA_964357125.1. Lineage (GTDB taxonomy): Archaea > Nanobdellota > Nanobdellia > Woesearchaeales > GW2011-AR9 > JACPIL01. The sequence goes on from CAYHKV010000105.1 coordinate 2,521, forward strand.
TTCCAAAGTCTTTGGCTGAAATCCATCAGCGGTTATTTTTATAGTGGCTGCATCGCTGCTTACAGCAGTTTGCGGATCAGCGCCTTCTGTTTTAGGGGCCGGAGACGTACATCCTAACAATAACATAGCTGAAAGTAAAATACCTATCACCAGAAATTTTTTTTCCATCCCATTTAGAAAAGCAAATCTGTTTATAAAATTTACTTTTTAAGCGCTTTCAGCCCTTTTTCTGTAATCTTGACTATATGTGATGGTTTTCCGTTAGCAGGATGTTTTCCTACAGTTTCGATCTCGATCAGGTCGTATTCAGAAAGCTCTTCGCAGTTAGTCTTGACAGAACGATAGCCGGTGTTTATCTTCCGCTCCAGCTCGGCGTAAGTCGCTGGTTTCTCTTTTACTTTCAGCAGGATCTGTTTTCTGATCTGATAAGAAGATCTTTTAGGCATACTGCAATATAATCGTAAGTTTTAAATAGAGCTAACTCATGATATTGCAGTAAGGTAACTTTAGGTGAGGTAAAAATGAAAATAGACTTAAACAAATCATTACTTCTTAAATTAGGAATTGTTGCTACCTTAATTATTATGGGAATATTTGTTTTTATGAAAAGTGAAGATAATTTCACAGGTCTTGCGATACAAAACCCAATCAAAACTTGTAAACAAGTTGAAGTTCCTTATGAAGTACAGGAAGCATACGAAGAACAAGAACCTTACCAAGCTTTAGAAGAATACCAAGTTCCTTTAAAATACGAAGCAGATGGGTACAAAGATGCAACTACTCATGGATTTGATTACTGGGCCAGAAGTACTATAAAAGTAAGAAATGTAGATTCAGAAACAGGTCAGTTTACTGTACAACAATGGTTTAAAACAAAGGATGGCGAAAGCCAGAAATTTAGTTCAAGCCAATATATTATGCCTGGGGAAACAAAAGAATTTGTACAAGAATATGATATTGACCAAGGTTATACGTTTGAACCAGAGAATTTCTTTGATTCTTACCATAATGTTTTTCCTCCACAAAAGACCTTAACCAGAACAGTTACAAAGTACAAAACCGTAACTAAGTACAGAACCGTTACTAATTATAAAATGGAAGAGAAATGTGAATAATTTTTTTTATCATTTTCTTTGACTGGTAAAACTACATTCACCGGTTAGCTAACAAAAATAATGGCATAATGTGCGTATGGGTGTTCAAAGTGGACATAAACCGGCAATATAATCGGAAAGTATTTAAGCTTCTAATATTTGTCTATCTGCTAGCCAAGGTGATACAAAATGGTTAAGAAATTAAATTGG
>CAYHKV010000106.1:0-3807 GCA_964357125.1 uncultured Methanosarcinales archaeon
TTATCCTTAATTTTAATACTCCATCCAATTTCTTGTGCGGCTGTTAATAGCGCAGCCTCTAAAGTTTTATAATCAACCCGCTTTCCTATATCTACTTTATGTGTCATCTTTAAGTTGGATATCAGGAACAGCTTCAAAATTTCAAAAGGGTAAATTTAGAGGTCGATCTTAACTCGGGTCTTCAAAAACAGCAGATCTCAAGCATAGAAACAGAGATAAATTCCGGCAGATCAGAAGATGCTGTTTTTTCATCGATCGCAAATTATCCGGAAGAAGACGCGCCGATGCAGAACAACCCGGAATTAAATGTTATACTTTCATCTCCGCGCAATGTAGAGATAATCATCACCTATAAAAACGAACCGCGCAAATATGAAGTGAAAGACTTCACTTCTTTATTTTTATCCAGATACAAATTTTTAGAAAGCTTATTGCGTAATAGGCAGGAATTACAGTCAGTCATGCCTATAAGCAGGCTTCTTTCGAAAAAAGAAAAAGAGAAAATATCACTAATAGGACTGATAGAAGAGATTAATGAGACTAAGAACGGAAATATCATGATTTCTTTAGAAGACCCGACCGGCTTGATCAAAGTGGTAATCTCTAAGAGCAAAAAAGAACTATTCGAAAAAGGAAAAGAGCTGGTTCTGGACGAAGTGGTCGGCATCAGTGGAGTCATAGGCGATAAAATAATTTTTGCAGAAGAGATAGTGTGGCCGGACATCCCGTCTAACAATCAGCTGAAAAAAAGCGAAGAAGAGGAATATGCCATATTTCTTTCAGATATCCATGTGGGTTCAAAACTATTCTTAAAAGATGAATTCAATAAATTTTTACGTTGGATAAACGGAAGCACCGGCAATGCAGAACAAAAAAATCTCGCATCTAAAGTAAGATATATCATCATCGCTGGTGATTTAGTTGACGGGGTAGGGATATATCCTTCACAATCAGAAGAATTGGAAATAAAAGACATAGTAGGACAATACGATGAATTCTGCGATCTCATAAAAAAGATCCCGCCTGATAAGCAGATAATAATCTGTCCGGGAAACCATGATGCTATACATCTCGCAGAACCGCAAACTTCTTTTGATGAAAAATTTGCGCCAGCCTTGTTCAAAATACCAAACGTTACCCTCGTTACCAATCCCGCCCTGGTCAATATAGGCAAGACAAAAACATTTTCAGGATTTGATATCTTATTATATCACGGCTATAGTTTTGATTATTATGTAGCCAATGTAGAATCCATACGTAACGGCGGCGGATACCATCGTGCCGACCTTATAATGAAATTCTTGCTCAAAAGAAGGCATCTTGCCCCCACCTTCCGTTCCACTCCTTATTTTCCCGGCCACAAAGAAGACCCTCTTTTAATAAAAAAAATACCTGATTTTTTTATCAGCGGCCATATACATTACTCTAAAGTCGCAGAGTACAAAGGGATAACCATGATTTCAGGCAGCTGCTGGCAGGGAACAACTTCATTTCAGGAAAAATTAGGCCATCAGCCGGAACCGGCCAGGGTGCCGGTAGTCAATCTTAACACCAGGCAGGTTCGCGTGCTTAAATTTGGATGATAAAAATGGAAGCATCTCCGGAAATACAAAAATATTTTGAAAATATAGGCGCCGAGATAAAAAAAGCCTACGCCGTAGCGACCGCCGCCCGCCAGAAAGGTTACGATCCGGAACCCAATGTATGCATTCCTTTGGCAAAAAATATGGCCGAAAGAGTAGTAGGTCTGATTTCAGTCGTAGCTCCGCAGATCACCGATACAAAAGTGACTGAACGCATTACTGAATTAGAGAAGGAATACGGCATGTTAGACTGGAGGGTCGGATTCAAGATAGCGGAAGAAGTGGCGCAGCAAAAATTCTGTTCATTCAAAGACAAACAGGAAGCCATGGAAATGGGCATCAGGACCGGATTCGCCTACCTTACTTTAGGCATAGTCTCTGCGCCGCTGGAAGGTTTTATCGGGCTGACCATAAAGAAAAGGAAAGACGGCCAGGAATATTTTGCCATAAAATATGCCGGACCTATCCGTGGAGCCGGAGGAACAGCGGCAGCAACTTCGGTAATCCTATCGGATTATGTAAGGATAAAGATGGGTTATGCGGCTTATGATCCCGACGAAAAAGAAATCAACCGGTTTGCCATCGAAATACAGGATTATCACGAAAGGGTCACCAATCTTCAATATCGCCCTTCAGATGAAGAGATTAAATTTATGGCTTCGCACATTCCGGTAGAGGTGGATGGAGACCCGACCGAAGAGATAGAAGTATCAAATTACAAGGATCTGTCGCGCATAAGCACTAACGCCATAAGGGGCGGCATGGCCTTAGTGATGGCAGAAGGGCTTTGCCAGAAAGCGCCAAAGTTATGGAAACGCCTTTCCAAATGGGGAAAGGATTTTGGATTGGAATGGGAATTCATGGGGGATTTCATAAAATTAAAAGAAAAGATCCACGCGCAGCATGCATCTAAAGATAAAACGGCCGTAGAAACAAAAAAAGTAGTGAAACCAAACAATACCTTTCTGATGGACTTAGTCGCCGGACGCCCCATCCTTACCTATCCGTTAGCGACTGGCGGATTCAGATTAAGATATGGCAGAAGCAGGATGTCCGGATTTTCAGCATCTGCGACCCATCCCGCCACCTTAATAGTTTTAGATAGGTATATAGCCATAGGAACCCAGTTGAAGATGGAACGGCCGGGTAAAGGAGCTACGATCACAGTATGCGATTCTCTGGAAGGGCCCATCGTTCGTCTTAAAAATGGATCGGTACTGCAATTAAAAACAGAAGAGCAGGCAAAACAGTACAATCCTGAAGTAGAAAAGATACTTTTCTTAGGAGACATAATGTTCAATTACGGCGATTTTTCAGAAAACGGCCAGTCATTGGTACCGGCAGGATATTGTCCGGAATGGAGGGCGCAGGAAGTAGAGAGATCAATAAAACAAAATTTCAATGACAGCAATGATTCTGCAGCAGAAATAACCGGCATAGACCAGCCACGTTTCCGCCAGATAATAGATAATAACTTATCTGATTTTCCATCGTGGGAAGAGGCCGTATCCATAAGCACAAAATTATCGGTGCCTCTTCACCCAGAATACACTTTTTATTGGAAACTGGTGTCCGGAAAAGATGTAGTTTCATTGCTCAATTGGTTTAAGGAAGGAAAAATAAAGATCGAGCAAGGAACCATAAAAAAGATAGTTCTTCCATACTATCCGCAAAATGAATCGCACCTTAAAGCAAAAGAAGTTTTAGATTTCATAGGCGCGGCGCACGAAGTAATAAACAAGGAAAGTATAGTCATCCATCAAAAAGAAGCATCAATTTTTTCATTCTGCCTGAATTTTTCAAATCCCTCCGAACTTGAAAAAAAAGATCTCATTTCCGAATCAATAAAAGATAAAACCGGGCTTGAAATAGTTCTTTCGCTCTGTCCTATACCGGTGCGTGACAAGGCCGGAACTTTCATTGGTGCCAGGATGGGCCGTCCGGAAAAAGCAAAGATGCGCCATCTCGATGGCAGCCCACAGGTGTTATTTCCGGTAGGCGAAGAAGGGGACCGGGCGCGCAGTTTCCAGGCCGCGTTAGAAGCTGGTAAGGTACAAAGTTCCTTTCCATTATTTTATTGCGATCCTTGTAAAAAAGAAACGGCCTATCCGAAATGCCCGGAATGCGGAAAAAGCTGCACACAGAAATATAATTTCAATTTTTGCGGGATGTTAGACAAAGACACCTGCCGCCATGGAAAAGCCTTTCCATATAAAAAGATGGT
>CAYHKV010000107.1:0-3768 GCA_964357125.1 uncultured Methanosarcinales archaeon
TTTATTACATTAAGACAATGTTCAGGAATTAATAATCTGTTTACAAAAGTTAGAGAGATAGCGGTAAAGAAAGATTATGATCTGATCTATAATGATTCAAATGATTGGCATCTTGGGATTGGAGCGCGCGGTTATTTTCAATTTTACAGGTTCAATAAGTCGCCGATATCAATATATAGAGGAAGATTAAGAAGATAAACTACAGGTCTATTTTATGGCTTCTCTCTAAATATCTCCTGAGAACAGCAGAAACATTTAAATATAAAAACATAATAAACGTAACAAACATAATGGTAAGCATAACTTTAGCCGTTCCGGCAGAACTGAAAATAGAGATGGACCAGCATCCGGAATTAAACTGGTCGGAAGTAGCCAGGCAAGCGATAAAAGAAAAGCTGGCTCTTCTTGCGAAGATGGATAAGCTTTTATCAAAAAGCAGGCTAACTGAGAAAGATGCCTTGGAATTAGGAAGAAAGGTTAATAAAGCAGCCGCTAAGAGAGTCCTTAAAGAAGCCTGATGAAACTGGTCGTGGACGCAAATATTCTGTTTTCTGCATTGATGAGGGATAGCCATACTAGGCATTTTCTTCTTTTCAGCGGGCATGCCCTTTGTACTTCTGAGTTTGTATTTGAGGAGATTATGGAGCATATCGATGAAGTATCTAAGAAGACATCGCTTTCTAAGCAGGAAGCAGAATCTCTTTTGAAGGATATTATTTCCTTAGCAGACATTTCCATAGTACCATTATCTGAATATAAGGAATTTTTTAGGGATGCCCAGAAAATATGCCCTGACTTTGATGATGTCCATTATTTTGCTTTAGCTTTAAGATTGAATTGCGCAATCTGGAGCAATGATAAAAAATTAAAAGAACAAAACAACATTAAAAATACAAGAAGGACTAATCCTTCTGTACAGAAATACAATCTTTGTTGTATTTCTTGTACCCCGCCACTTGGGGCGGTAGGGATTTTTATTTCCCAAATATCTCTTGATAGTTCTTCCAGATCCTTTCAGCTGCTTCATCTTCTGATATCTGTTTGATCTTAGCTATCTCTTTGATGCTTTCAGCTACAAAAGCCGGTTCGTTCATCTGTTCTTTATACGGGCTTAGCCATGGTGCATCAGTTTCTGTAAGAAGCTGGGTAATGGGAACTTTTTTAACTAAGGTCTGGAAACTGGATGATTTTATTATACATGGGGGTATGGAAAAATAATGTCCTAATTCTGCAGCTTTGGTCATCAATGATTTCCTGCCGGAAAAACAATGCTGGATGACAGGTATCTCCTGATGTTTTATCTCTTCTTCAAGAACCTGTAAGCATTCTTCTTCCGCTTTCCTGCTGTGGATGACTATAGGCTTTTTTATATTTATGGCAAATCGGATTATTTTCCTAAAGTTTTCTGTCTGCTGCGCATAGGTCTTTTCCTTGTCTGCCCAATGGAAATCCATGCCGATCTCGCCGATACAATGAACAAGGTCTTTATTTTTTTCGATGAACCTGAATTCCTCTTCAAGATTTATCTTTTCCGGTTGTCTGGGCAATCCGGTCTCTCCTTCTGACAATCCCAAAGCGTCGATTGGATATATTCCCAGACTTGCTTTGATAAGTTTTGGATATTTCTGGGCTAATTTCAACACTTCCCGATTAGCAGGCGGATTGACGCCGGAAACGACGATAGCTTTCAAACCTGCTTTTTCCGCTCTTTTGAGAACTTGATCTAATTTATCCTTAAAATGTTCATGTATAAGATGGCAGTGCACGTCTACTAGGTTCATGGGCTAATAATTTCAATATTGGATATAAACTTTATTGTTCATCCTTATGATAAAGGTCTAGAATAAATATTTTATCTTGCTCTTCAAGGTATAGGTAGGAAAGCCTAAAAGGGGAAATATATAACTCTTGCGTGCCTTTTCTGGCATATTTCATCGGCTTTTCAGATTCTGGATTATCTTTTAACTTGGCTATTTGTTTTATTATCTTATCTTTAAGTACGGAATGTTTTATCTTCGAAAATGTTTTTTGAAACGACAGGTCAAATTCAACTGTTACCATCTTTTCATTTCTGCGATGAATTTATCGAAGTCCATGCTCTTGAACTCGCCTTTTTCGTATCTTTTATATGCTTCTTCCGTTCTTCTGGCGAACTCTAAATCTTCCTCTATGTTCTCATCAAAATCTTCAACACTTTTAAGGATGATCTGCTTGCCGGCTTTTATGATCACAAATTTTTCATCTTTGCGGAAGCTTTTTCTCATCTCTTGAGGGATCACTATCTGTCCTTTGGAGCTCATCTTAGTTATCTCTAATTCGGCCATGTAGTAAGATTGGTCTTACTTATGTAAAAATGTTTCTGAGAAATTAGCCCTTATTTTTAACTTGGTATAATGCCATGCTGCGCCTAATGATAGATATGTACTCCGTCTGATTTTAACAGTTTTTTTTCAAGAGTTATAGTCTGCTGATGCTGACTTGCCCAAAGGCCAGAATAAAGCACCGCTCCATAATTATCTATCACTACATCAGCGATTCCTTCCAGTTCTGGATGCTGAGAGAGAGCTTCTTCCAGAGGGCCGTTTATAAGATTCACTTTATCAGGATCAGTTATGACCCTGCACCGCTTATGAAGAATACTTATCTTTTCTTTTAGTTGTTTATCTATGTGTAACTGATAGGCGAACTTAAGCATGTCCATCATCAATAGATAATTCGCCGGATCTATGACTATTGGTTTCTTTAGCGGCTGGTGTTTTACTATATGCGGAGTTAATTCTCCCATGCCCGCGCCGATCTCAAGATATTGTAATGATGGATCTATCTGCAGCTCTCTGACTTTTTGGTCATAACTGCTGATTTTTCGGCCGGTTATCAGCACCCAATGATCATTTTTATCTTTAGTAGAAAAAAAGACTGGCCAGTAATCGTTAGGCGATCTTGGTTCTACATTTACTTCAACATTTACTAACAACTTATATCTGCTTGGCTTAGCTTCTATAACTAAAAAACTTCGGTCTAATTCTATATCGTAGGTTACCATGTTTCTTAATAGATGTAAACTCTTTTTCCTGATCTGCTCAGTCTCCGTTCGAGGGCGATAGATTGTTTTCTTCTTTCCTTTGTTTCACTTGAATAATGAATCGCTCCAAAATTATCTACTACTACATCAGCGATACCTTCCAGTTCCGGATGCTGAGCTAATGCTTCTTCAAGTGTCAGGTTGATCAGATTTACTTTAGCCGGGTTAAGAATAATCTCACATCGTTCTTGAAGAATCCGTATCCTTTCTTTAAGCTCTTCTTTTAAGTCTCGGTTGTAAGCTGATTTAAGCATCTTCAGCATCAACGGATAATTAGCCGGATCGATCACTATAGGCCTATGTCTGGGATTGCTCCTTACTACCAAAGGAGTGAATTCTCCCAGGCCAGCTCCAACTTCAAGATATTGTAAAGAAGGATTTATGTTCATTGATGGCAGATTAAGATATCTTCCTATATCTCTAGTGGTGATGATCCAGGTCCTGCCTTGTTCTGCCTTTACATCAAAATAGCCGGTATATTCTATTGGATTTATCCTAAAAGTATACTCAGCTTTTTCTTGTCTTCCATCGTATTTATCCATATCTTAGGACATTCAGCCAGTTTATTATAAATTTTACCATTAATTTGTGACGAAAAGTATTTAAATAGCCTCTTGTTTGAGCTTAATCATGGATTCAGTCCGCGAAACTGGAAGTTAAGAGATCCCTTCTATTTAATAGTTATA
>CAYHKV010000108.1:0-3657 GCA_964357125.1 uncultured Methanosarcinales archaeon
AGGAACTTTAGAAATGTCAGATAATTCTCCTGCGGTCGATACTCCCCGGCTCAACAATGCCGCCCATAATTTGACATCGTATAAGTTCAGATCAAAGTAACGTCTTAATTGGCTTAACAATTCCTCTTTAACTATCATTTTTAATAACCCCTCCTTTTTTAACGCTGCGCTAGTGATTTTTATTTGCTACTTCTTCATCAGTAAAATAATCTACTATTAAAAGGTTGTGGTTTTACAAAATATACTCTTTGTATTTTGGCGCTTTTTACGACGGGAAAATATCTGGTGGTGTAAATTTATTTCTCTTCGCTGTGTCTTTCTTAATCACTCTTGATAATGCCTTTGCAATGTTTGCTGCCACACTTGCACTTAAAATTCATGTTTGGGACCCCTTCTTTAGCATAATCAGCTGTGATCTCTTCTCCTTTATTGATATTTCTTACAGCAACGTCTGCTCCATTTTTTGTTTTTGTGTTTGCATGGCATGAATGGTTTACGTATCGTTCCGGTATCCCATGCAGGATGTATTTTCCATCCTTAAAATAAGAAACATATCGTTTTTGTTTTAATGGTAATTTTTTAGTTTCTTCCTTAGTTAGAAGATTTTTAGTTTTCCATTCAATGACTACTTCCCCTTTCTTAAAATTCCTATCTGCAAACGCTCCCTTTCCATGAATTTTAGAAGATTTTACTAAGGCCATGGTCTTTAAACTCAATATTTCTTATATCTTAATATAGCAGCTATTCCGCCCAAGCCGTCTAGTTTTTTCCCGCTGTCGCTCCGGGAAGCGAGAATATGGATATTTCCCTGCAAAGAATCTACTGTCTTCATGCATCTGTCGATCTCTGTAAAGTCATTATTAGTTCTTCTTTTCTGGATGAAATCGTCAGTAAGCAATAATTTCAATACATTGCCGCTGTCAGCAGCTTCCTGTACGCCTTTCCACCCATAAGCAGCTTTTTCGTTCTTGCTGATCTCCTGCAATAATTCTTCCACCAGCAGCTGCTCTTCCCTGGCCCGGCTGTTTTTCAGGACTTCAGCCAATTCCGGCCGGCGCATCACTTCATCTAAAGAACGTTCGCTGATGTCGGAGCAGGCTGCAAGCACAATTTTTTTCTTTAATTCAGAAGCCGGAATTTTCTTGAAGAGGTCTTCTTTGTAAAATGCCGGAGAAGCGACGATTATCGAGCTGGGCTTATATCTGATATTGTATGCCTCTAAAGTTTTTATGATCTCCAGCTGGAAATCAGTTTTCACTTCAACTATTTTTCTTTTCTTTGAAGCTTCGCCTTTCAGCGATGCAAGGATTTCATATCCAAATTTTTTAGTAAGAGCAAAAATAGATTCTTCACGGTCAAAAAGGCACAATAAGTAATCATATCGTTTCTCACAGGCTTCCTGCAGCTTCTGTTTCTGGTAGGCCGGCCATTGTTCTTTTTCTAAGCTGAATTCTGAAGCTTCCTCTAAGGTTATGGATTGATAGCTGCCTTTGGGAACCTCTTCTGCTTCTTCGGTAACCTTGCCGTTTATCCTTACCGAGGTTTCGGTCAGCTCTACCGTTTCCGCTTCTATAGATAAGGTAAGTGTCTTCTTGACCGATTTGGCGTTCTCCCCTTCTCCGATCTTGATCTTCCTGGTGGTTTTTCCCCTAACTAGGTCTCCTGGGTCTATCAGATGGCTTAGATACCAGAGATCGTCCTTATCGTTCACCTTCAGCTTGGTAAAGCCTTTCCTGAAATCTGAAGTTATGAGCTGCATGTTGATTTTTAGATTAGGATAATTTTATATATTTATGTGTCTGAAAGTAGAATATGGGATTAGAAGGATTGTTATTTGATGTGGAAGGAGTTAAGGTAGCAATTACACCGGAACTGCATTTATACCATGATACTGGCCGGCATGAACCTTTCATCGGTTTAGTTCCGGTTAAAGTGCAATATCAAACAAATGATAACCATGATACTAGGAGTTATCATACCACTACGGTTGTTGAAGGCCATCTTAGTTACGATACCGGTAAAAAAATCTTTATCACTTCCTTAAGCGATTTTGTTCCAACTGATCCAAATAATACTGAACTTTTAGAGAAATATGCTAAAGGCATGGCAGAAGCAGCTTCTGTCTATACTGCGCTCGATAGATGCTGCATCAGAAACAATAACGAGCTGATAGTGGGCTCTCTTATCGCAAAAAAGCACTTTTTCAAGAATTCTGCTGGAGAATGGAAAGAAATAACATATTGGTTAAGGGAGTATTCTGATGCGTATTTACGGTCAATGGCCAGTGAAGTTAAGTGAACTCTATTTTTCTATATAAGTATCCCTAAACCGTTATAGTTATAAAAGAATGCTGATTAGGTTAGCTCACTTATTTGAATTAATCAGAGAAAAAGACGAAATAATAACCAAAATGGAAGATTTGCTAAAAGAAAAATTACAGGAAAAATAATCTCTTTGATTCTGCGATTACTCTTCCAGATTCCTCTTGCGATTCTTTGGCTCTGTTTAAGAGTTTTTCAACTTCTTCTTTTTGCTTTTTATTCATGAAGGAGGAAAAGGCGCCAAAGTATTTAAGTATTTGGATTACTCGGAATGGAAATTTTTAATAAATCTTCTTACATTTTTAAACCCACAATATTTAAATATAACCGAGTTTTATGTTCTTATAATGTTTAGTTCAAAAAGAGGCCAGACATCTGCAGCAGGAGCTGCAGTGCTAATAGCTATAATCGCAGTTTTAATAGTAGGTTTCATAATCCTCATCCCGCCGCAGGAAAGGGCCAAGCTTCTGGAAGATCAAACAAATACAACTTCAACTACTACCGTACCGGGAGCAGTTGTAAAAAACCTTCTTATGGTATCTCCGGGAAGAATAGATTATCTTGCTCAGAAAGAGATTGAACATCCGATACCAGTTGTAAATATTTATACACAGACTGAAGCTAAAATATTGGCTGAAAAAAATGTCGCTTATGCCAAAAAAGGAGTATTCTCCGAACAGACAGACACATTATCCTTCAGCATATCGAACCTTAAGCATACTGACGAGGTGTTGATGAGTTTCAATGTGGAAAGCGCTGAAGGGAAAGTGATCGTATCCTTTAACGGCGAAAAAGTTTTTAACGGAGAAGTAAAGACCGGAAGCCTGCAGCATCCGATATCGATACCGATCAACCTGCTCAGAAGCCAAAATGAAGTTGTATTTACAGTCTCATCTCCAGGGTTGGCATTCTGGAAAACTAATGAAATGTCTTTGAAAAACATAAAAATAGCTGCTGATGTGACCAGTGTGGAAGCGCAGTCATCAAAAAATATATTCCTTATATCTGAAGTGGAGAAAAGGAACCTTGAAAAAGTGGTCCTTAAATTCCAACCTTCATGCGATATAAACGAGATAGGGGTTTTAAGCATATTGATCAACGGAAGAATAATCTATTCCGGAATCCCGGATTGTGACCTATCTATGGTCCCTATAGAATTTTCTTCAGGAAGCCTGAATCAAGGAGAGAATGAAATATTATTCAAGACTGAAAAAGGAAATTATCTGCTCTCTAACGTAAAGATACAGTCAGAATTAAAAGAGGTGGATTTCCCTTCTTATTATTTTGAATTATCTTATGAGGACTTCAGGGACATAAGCAGCGAAGATAAAAGAGT
>CAYHKV010000109.1:0-3648 GCA_964357125.1 uncultured Methanosarcinales archaeon
CAAAGCCTTTCTATTCGGCTTAAAGCCAAACCAAAGGGCTCTATGCTTCGACTCATCCCTCAAACGAGAAAAGATTAGTCCGCTACACCACGGGGCTGTAATTTATTCCTATGCTTGGGGTTGCTAAAGCCAATTTCTTTATAAAATTTTCTTACTTCTGAGCTCTTAGTGATATATACTTTTGGTGCCTTTTTTTCTTCTTTATAACGATAGATGTTAGAACAGTTAATACCTATTTTGATTAAAGCATTCCTAAAATCGTTTATTAAGCTATCATTTCTGTTAGTAAAACAAATTTGCCATAGGCCTGGCCAGTGTGGTTTTAATTCGTAGACTGAACCATCCGTATCAACCAAGCCTCTGATGCAAGCTTTAAGGTATTGCTGGGAATTGATTATCCAATCAGGGATAGTAACTTGATTATCTATTTTGTCCCCTGTTTGCATTCCCATAGAAATTAAGAATTCAACTACCATTTTACTATTAACTGTAATAAATAATTCATTCCATTTTCTATGTTTTGAAGATTTTGCTTCTATACCAAATAGAGAATCAACTAACGGTTTTACGTACCCAAAAAGGTATTCTCTGTCTTTTACCGAATCCCCAACAATACGCAACATATAACTAGTAGATTTATTCCCTTTAAACTTGAATAAACTCCCATCACCCAATATGATACCAATTAATTCTGCTAATCTTTCGTCTTTTTGTGGGATTGTAATTTTTTTAGTGGTTCCGGTAGAATTTCTTCCACCTTTTATTTGACCCCAATTCTTTAGCTTAATTTTAGAGTTCATTTTTAGTTAAAATTTCATCTTAGAACAGGTTTATATATCTTAGGCAAGGTTGTCCAGTGCGGGAGTGGTTCCACATACCAAAACCTATAAATACCTTAATTGGTTTATTTGGCTTGAAAAGAGGCGTTGCGATGAATAAGTATTGGTTATGGATATCAATTGCATTGATTTTAGCAGTTCCAGCGTTTGCGGCGTTAGAAGTTCCTCCTCTGACAGATAACACTTCCATCGAGAACCTGCTTACAGACATATTACAGCCGATATTCCAGAAGCTTAACCTGCTGGTAGGAGGGATTTTCGGGCTTTATTTCATATTGACTATTGTCAGGATACATTATGAACGCAAGAAAGCAAGATTGTTAGCTGATATAAGGAAAGACGTGGATCTGCTTACCCAGCATTTCGGGGTCAAGCACAGCCATCTTAAGAAAAATATCTTCAAAAGGATAGTTGACCGCCTGATACCCGACCAGGAGGAGAATAAAAAATCAAGACGATGAAAATAAAAATAGACCCTATAGTTTTCCAGAAATTCCATCCTAAATTACGCATAGCTTTTTTTCATGCTGCCGGAATTGACAATAAAAGCAAAGCTAAAGAAGCCCAGCATCTGCTGAAAGAGATAGAAAAGATCGTGCTTCTCACTTCAAATAAGAAAAATTTCAAAAGCGAACTGCTTCTTGAACCTTGGGCAGTGGCAAAACAGGAATTCGGCAAGAAGGCGCATCATTATCATACTTCTGTAGAACAGCTGCTTAAGAAAGTATTAGAGCATAAAAATGTGGCTGCAAAAGATACGATGACCAGCTTGATGCATTACTTGGCTTTAAAGCATATCTTGCCTATGAGCGCGGACGATCCTTCCAAAATTTCAGGAAACATAACTTTCTCGGTTTCCACTAAGAAAGATGATAAACTCAAAAAAGGTGAACTTTATTATCATGATGCTAAATCAGTATTAGGCACTAAACTAGATTATTGGAAGAATGCTAAGGCTGTATTGAAGCCGTCATCAAGATCTGCATTGGCGCATATAGAATTTCTGCCTCCGGTAAGCCTGCAGAAGCAGAAAGAAGCCATAGCTGAGATGACTGAACTGCTTAAGACCTTCTGCGGCGGGAAAGTCAAGGTTGCGGTGCTTGATAGGAAAAATAATAGTATTGATTTGTGATTGTTCCAGCAAAATATATAAAACTGGTTGCTTTCTGGATAAAGATGAGTTTCAAGGAAAAGATAATCACGCTTCTGCATACAGAAACGAAAATATCAGAGGAAGAATTGGCTAACTTAGTTGTAGCTACTCCCGACCCTAAATTAGGAGATTATGCTTTTCCTTGCTTCAAGTTAGGCAAAAACGCCAAGGAAGAAGCAGAAAAGCTGAAAGAAAAGATAAAACTTCCAGATTTTCTGGCTAAAGTTGAAGTGGCAGGACCTTACCTTAACTTTTTTCTTAAAAATAAAGTGGTAGCAGAAGATACTTTAACCGAGATCTATAAAGGACAAAAACTATTTGGGAAACAAAACATAGGTAAAGGAAAAAAAATAGTGATAGATTTTTCTTCTCCCAATATCGCCAAACCGTTCGGTATCGGGCATCTGCGCTCTACAGTCCTCGGAAGCAGTTTATACAAGATATATAATACTTTAGGTTATCAGGCCTTTGGAGTCAATCATCTTGGCGATTGGGGAACCCAGTTTGGAAAACTTATCGTAGCATTTGGAAAATGGGGCAGCGAAGAGCAATTACAGAAAAATACGATCAAGCATCTTTTAGAACTATATGTAAAATTTCACGAGCAGGCTGAAAAAGATAAAACTTTAGATGAAGAAGCCCGCGCCGAGTTCAAAAGGCTGGAAGATGGCAATAAGGAATCCCTAAAGCTATGGGAAGCGTTCAAGAAATTAAGTTTGGAAGAATTTAATCGCATATACGCAATATTAGAGGTTAATTTTGATTCTTATCACGGAGAAAGGTTCTATAATGATCTGTTAGAAGATTCAATAAAAGAATTGCAGCAGAAGGTTGATACTGCTATGTCGGAAGGGGCATTGGTCGTTGATCTGGAGAAATATAATATGCCGCCATTGATGCTCAGGAAATCTGACGGCACTTCAACTTATCATACCAGAGACCTTACTGCGGTATTATACCGCCTAAAAAAGTATAGGCCGGAAAAGATAATATATGTGGTCGGCTCTGAACAAAAATTGCATTTTCAGCAGCTGTTTAAAGTTTTGGAACTAGCCGGGTTTGATAGGAATAATTTTGTGCATGTAGATTTCGGCCTGTTCAGGTTTCCGGAAGGGAAGATGTCTACCAGAAAAGGAAAAGTTATTTTTTTAGAGGAAGTTCTCAATAAAGCCATAGGATTGGCGGAAAAGATAATCGAAGAGAAAAACCCTACATTGAAAAATAAAAAAGAAGTGGCCAAGATAGTAGGTGTAGGAGCGATAATTTTTGCCGACCTTAGCAACGACCGGATAAGAGATATCGATTTTGATTGGGACAGGATGTTATCCTTTGAAGGAGAAACAGCGCCTTACCTGCAGTACACGCATGCGCGGGCATGTTCCATATTGCGAAAAGCATCTGAAGAGCATAAGTTAGAAGCGTCCCCGCATGTAAATTTTGAGATCCTGCAATCGGCAGAAGAAACAGCAGTGATCAAGAAGCTGCATCAATTTCCTGAAGTATTGGTCAAAGTGGCGGATACATACAAGCCGCATCATCTGGCGCATTACCTCATATCATTGGCCCAGGCATTCAACGAATTTTTAGATTAATTCCCCATTTTTTGATGAAGCGAAGACCACCACAAAAGAAGACGTGATGGTGTTTCAAGGCGGG
>CAYHKV010000110.1:0-3639 GCA_964357125.1 uncultured Methanosarcinales archaeon
AAAAATCACTCAGCGTAGTGATGCTATGCCAAGGATGCAGGCAGCGGTGAGAAGGAATTTGATTCCTGCCATCAGCAAGACCCAAGCGATCAAGGATTTTTTGATGTCTATGAGCAGATGATGGCGCTTTAAGTTTAGCAACCTATAAATATCTTTACTTCTTTATATATTAAAAAGAGGATGAAAAACCAATTAGTAGTAAAGATACTGAACAATATCGCTGACATCCTGGAACTGCAGGGAGTAGATTTCAAACCGATAGCATATCGAAGAGCTGCGCAATCCATCGAATCACTGCCTGAAGATATCGAAGCGATCTATAAACGCGATGGATTGGAAGAGATTCCAGGAGTGGGCAGGCATATAGCCGAAAAGATAGCCGAGATCATAAAAACTGGAAAATTAAAATATTATGAAGATCTTAAGAAGAAAGTAAAGGTAGATGTGGAAGGGCTGAATGAGATCCCTTCTTTAGGGCCTAAAAAAATAAAAGTATTGTATACTAAATTAGGGGTAAAGAAGATATCCGATCTGGAAAAAGCGGTAAAATCGCATAAAGTAAGTAAATTAGCCGGTTTTGGCGAAAAGACCGAACAGCTTCTTCTTCAGGGAATTGAACTTCTAAAAAGAAGGCCGGCCAGATTTCTTTATTTCCATGCTATCTCTGCGGTTGAAGATATAACTGCCTTTCTTAAAAAACATGATTTTGTAAAGAAAGTTGAAGTGGCCGGATCATTCAGAAGGAGTAAGGAAACTGTCGGCGACCTGGATTTTTTGGTAGTCTCATCACAGCCGGAAAAAGTGATGGATGTTTTCACTTCCATGCCTGATGTTAAGGAAATTCTTGCCAAAGGAAGCACTAAAAGTTCTGTACGCCTGAGCAATGGGATGCAGGTGGATCTTAGGGTAGTACAAGAAAAAGAATTCGGTTCTGCCTTATTGTATTTTATCGGAAGCAAAGACCATAACATTGAACTGCGCAAGATGGCGCTTAAACAGGGATATACCTTAAGTGAGTATGGATTGTTTACCTTGAAAGGTAAAAAATGGATCGCCGGAAGGACGCAGGAAGAAATTTATTCTAAATTAGGACTGCATTACATCGAGCCGGAAATGCGTGAAAATAAAGGTGAACTGGGTATGTCGGTGTTGGGTAAATTGCCGAAGTTAGTTACAGCAAAAGATGTCAAAGGAGTTTTCCATAATCACAGCAGATGGAGTGATGGAAATAATTCTTTACTGGAGATGGCCAGAAAAGCAGAAGAGCTTAAATTGAAATTTATCTCATTCAATGATCATTATGGATTGATCGGAATAACTAATCCGTTAAATGAACGCAGATTGACAGCCTATCTTAAAGAGATCGATAAAGTCCAGAAACAAGTAGGCATAAAAGTCTTTTCCGGCGTGGAGATCGATATACTAAAAGATGGCAGCTTGCCTTTAGCAGCTAAGAGACTGAAGGAATTAGATGTAGTGGTAGCTTCAGTGCATACAGCATTAAGGATGGATGAAAAAGAGATGACGGCCAGGGTATGTAAAGCTATGAATAACTATCCGGTAAATATTCTGGGGCATCCACAGGACAGATTGCTGAATGAACGTGAACCGATAGCCTTGAACTTGGAAAAGGTATTTGAGACTGCCAGATCAAGAAAGATATTTTTAGAGCTTAATAGTTCGCCTAAACGCATGGACCTTTCCGGTGAGATGGCTAAAGCTGCTTTAGATATAGGTTGTAATTTTGCCCTAAGTACAGATGCTCATGACGTTTCACACTTGCAACACTATCCGCTTGCCGTAAATATGGCGCGTAGGGGATGGGTCACAGCAAAACATCTATTGAATACCCGGCCTCTGGGAATTATAGAGAAATCCCTGCAAAAGTAAACTTACAAGTTTTCCTCAAATTCTTCTGCGCATGACTTTGAGCAGAAGCTCAAAACTTCTCCCTCAACCTCTTTTTCTATCTTTGTTTCCTCTTCCACTGCAGATCCACATTCAGCACATTCCCGAGTTTCTTCTTCATCTGAATATCCCCGTAAAAAACCTTCTTCAGATGTTTCTAAACCTTCCTCTAGGACTTTTTCCGTGCTGTCTGAATCATCTTCAAACACGTAGTTATCCATTGTTGAAAAAAGTCGGGTCTTTCTTTTTAAAGATTTTGCTTATGCCATATATATGTATATGTAAATACTCTGTTTTTTTGTTTATCAGTGACATAAGCTTTTTAAGACGATAAATTTATAAAAAAGAGCATGGCTGTAAATAAAAAGGACTTATCCTTCCTGGAAAGGCTGCTTATGAAACGCAAAGAAAAACTAATGGATGAATATTTCACAATAGGCATATTTACCCTGGCCTTGCTTGGTTTTGGAGGGGTGGGGATCTATGCTGCAGTGGAAAGAGAAAGAGATATGACTTTATTATACGGAGCTCTGGCCGTAACCAGCGGAATAATTTCCTGCGGTTCGATAAGGAAAGCACAGAAGTATTCAGAATCAATAAGTAGATTGGAACAGACTATAGAACAACAGAAAGAAGAAGGAACTGACCACCAACCTTATCATTCATAATAGCTCTTAAGCAATATTCTCCTGATGCGGTTTATGGACCTTTCCCAGCTGAATCCATAAGCTACTGTCTTCCTGGCATTTTGGCCCAGACGGTCGCGTAATTCCTTGTCTTTCAGTAGTTTAGCTATCTTTACCGAAAGCATGGTGGAATTGTTCCTGGGGAAGAAGATCCCGTTATGGTTCTTGGAGACATAACTTTTGATGAATCCCACTCTGGTAGTTATGACCGGAAGGCCGGAAGACATGGCTTCCAATGTGGCTAAGGAAGTGGTCTCAGTAAGGCTGGGCATGACGAAAACATCCATGGCTTTAAGATAATCCTGCACGTTGTTCACGAAGCCAGTAACTTTACAGTTTTTCATCTCTTTCAATTCTTTAGTCTGCTTTTGCGGCCCGTCACCTACCATAAGCAGGATTATCTGTTCTTGATCTTCCAGTTTCTTGAACGCTTCAAGTAATAGATGGGTGTTTTTCTCTTTAGAGATCCTGCCTACGTATCCTATGACCTTTTTTGTTGGTTCTATATGCGCTTTCTTTTTGCTTAACCTTCGGTCAATAGGAGGGCAGAACAGGTCTATATCTACACCTAATCTTGCGGTATTGATCTCTGTCTCTACTCCTTCTTCCCTAAGATGCTCCCTCAATTCATGATATGGGACTAAAATCTCATCGCATTTGTTGTATAATGAGATCGACAGTTTTTTGATGATATTGTAAAATGATCTTTTGAATATAGCAGGGAAAAATTTCTCAAACAGTTCCCAAGAAATGGTATGGGTGAAGAAAATGGTCTTTTTGCCGTACTTATGGGCGTAATATATGCTTAGGTAACTTATCATAGCCGGGCCTTGTACAAATACTAAATCTGTCTCTTTTACGGCTTCCCTGATCTTTTTGAAATTGCTGAATGATATTTTTAAGTTAGCGTAATCTGATACTTTCCAGATCTTTGATACATCAATGTAAGTGACGTTCTTTCCTTTCTTGACTCCGTAATCAGGCACCAACAGAGAGATGTCAAAACTGTCCTGAGCGCGTTTAAGGAATTCTTCTACGTATTTAA
>CAYHKV010000111.1:0-3630 GCA_964357125.1 uncultured Methanosarcinales archaeon
CCTTCTAAAACCTGTTGTTCCAGCTTGCTCATCTCATCACGATCCCTCCATTGCGATATGGTCCTGCCCCTGCTGCGTTCATGCAGTACCGACAAGGTATGGCCTCTTAAAGAATCTTCATAATTATGGACTATTTTATAAGCAAGATAAAGGTTCTCTACATTATATTTTAGATTACAGCTCAGCATCATAGAAGCAGCAGATTCATCTGCGCTTGGAACAGTTATGGTGCCTAAATTGATCACCTTTTCAACTTCAGGGCCTGAATCTTTGTGGATATGGCTTATCCAGGGGATAAAAACATAAAATCCAGGATCAAGGATCTTGCTATACCGCTTGTTGCTGATAACAGCGCCGGCAACCCAGCTCTTACGATATCCTTCTGGAACTGTAGGCCGAAAAAAAGGTAAGTATTGGGTAATACCTACTTGCTTTCGTACTTTCTTTTCCTCTTTTTTGATTTCTTCTTTTTCTTCTTTGCTTAATCTCTTTCGCTTGCATTCGCGTACGATCCCATTCCTGATGTAAAGCCCAGCCTGATATTCATAAACAATATCGCAAAATTGTACTACCTTGCCTATAAGATCCACAAATTCTTGTACAACTCCCATAAATGAATAGAGTAAAAAGAGTTATAAAAATATTATGGCAAAGCTTTTTAAGCCGTTATTTAGTTACTAGGGCATGATGATATTAGGCGTAGAAAGCACCGCCCACACTTTCGGTGTAGGCATCGTAAACGATAAAGGCAAAGTTTTTGCCAATGTTAAGGATAGTTATACTTCCAAAAACATCGGCATGATCCCCCATGAGATTGCTGAACACCACCAAAAAGTAGCCGATAAAGTGCTTAAGGAAGCCCTGAAAGAAGCTAAAATTGATTGGGAGGATATTGAGTTTATAGCCTATTCTGCCGGTCCTGGCTTAGATCCGGCGTTATGGAAGGGTTATGCCATAGTCAGAGAATGGGCTAAAATTTACGGCAAGAGATTAGTCGGCGTGAACCATTGCTGCGCTCATCTAAGCATAGGTAAGGTATGGAATAAGCTAAAAGATCCCGTTTACATATATGTGTCAGGAGTAAATACGCAGGTAGTTATCCAGGAGGCTGGAAAATATCGTGTGATGGGCGAAACTTTGGATATAGGCCTAGGCAATATGCTGGATAAATTAGGCCGTATCTTAGAGTTGGGATTTCCTGCCGGACCTAAGATAGAAGAACTGGCCAGAAAAGGAAAATATGTTCAGTTACCATATGCTGTAAAAGGCATGGATATCAGTTTTTCTGGATTATTGACCAGATCACAGCAATTATTGAAAGACCGTAAGATCAGCCCCGAAGACCTCTGTTTTTCTGTGCAGGAAACTGCTTTTGCCATGTGCGCAGAAGTGGCTGAAAGAGCTTTAGCCCATACCGGAAAAAAAGAATTATTATTAGTCGGCGGAGTAGGAGCGAATAAAAGATTCTGTGAGATGCTGGACATCATGTGTAAAGAAAGAGGCGCAAAATTCTATCAGGTTCCTATGAACCTAGCTGGAGATCAGGGCGCCATGATAGCCTGGGAAGGATTCTTACGTCGTAAAGAATCTGGAGATATGGAAATTAACCCGCATTGGCGGGCAGATGAAGTCTAATAAGATTCTACAACCAATCCCTTGATGCGGCTGAAATGTTTCACGTTCCTAGTCAGGATAGGTTGCTGATGGTGTTTAGCGATCCCGGCGATCATGCAATCCTCAGGGTCTATGGGTGAGCCTTCACCTGATAAAACCCCGTCAATTTTTCCACCTTCTTCAGCGCTTTCTTGATTAAGCTCCAAGATAAGCTGAGAGTCCAGGATTTCCAAAACTTTCTTTTTTTCTTGCTCAGGTTTTTTGCATCTGGTTATCCCGCTCCAAAGTTCAAAGATGGTAACCGTGGTGATAAAAATATTTTCCTTATCTTTCAAAAGCTGCCTTAATTTCTCGCCTGCTTCATTGCTGCCGTCCATAAGATCGATGACAAAAGAAGTATCTACGATCATTGCAGCCTCTGCGCTATCTGATCTAGCCGCCGACGTGATTCCTTCCGCCTTCCCCTCAAATGCGTCTTCAGCTCTTCTGCTTCCTTATTTCTTAACAAGCCCGCCAGCTCCAGCAGAGAGTGTTTAGGAAAATTTTTTACGATCACTTCGCTGAAGCTTTCAGCCTTTTCCTTTGCTTTAAGCAGCCGCTCGTATGCGTCTTCAGTGATAGTCAGGGTTTTGGTAGCCATAAACATACGTGTATGTACGTGCACTATTTAAACTTTTCTGCGGAACAAAGGAGTAAAAAAGAACAAAGCAATATGTAAGCCGGTCCGCATTGGCGGGCGGATGAAGTATGACCATGAGATATCTTGATCTAAAAAGACACCTATCCACTTTATCACCAATAGATTTATAAAGCATAAAGCCAACTAATTTTATAGATTTTATCGACGATAAAGGGACTTTTTAAAACTACAAAAATGACTCCAGAACCAGACCAAAACCAAAATCAAAATCAGGCTCCCCCGCAAGAGTACGGAGCGGCCCAGATAACAGTACTGGAAGGTCTGGACGCAGTCAGAAAACGCCCCGGGATGTACATAGGAGATACCAGCATCCGCGGACTTCATCACTTGGTCTGGGAGATCGTAGACAACTCCATAGACGAAGCTTTAGCTGGCCACTGCAGCAAGATCAAGGTCATAGTCCATGACGATAATTCTATCACCGTATTTGACAACGGAAGAGGTATTCCTGTCGACATACACCCTAAATATGGCGTCCCTGCCCTTCAGATAGCATTGACCAAACTTCATGCCGGAGGTAAGTTTGACAAGCAATCTTACAAAGTTTCCGGAGGTCTGCATGGAGTAGGATTAAGCGTGGTAAATGCCCTTTCCATAGCTCTGGAAGTATTAGTCAAAAGAAACGGAAAAGTTTACTATCAGCGTTATTCACGAGGAAATCCCATCACTGAAGTACAGGTCACCGGAGACACTACTGAACGAGGCACCATTGTCCATTTTAAGCCCGACCCGGAGATATTTCCCGAAACCATATATCATTATGATGTCCTAGTAAAACGCTTAAGAGAATTGGCATTCCTCAACAGAGGAATCGAGATAGAGATTGTAGATGAAAGAGAAGAAAAAAAACAGGAATTATTTCATTACAGCGGCGGGATAAAACAGTTTGTAGAATTCGTAGACCAGAACAAACAGCCACTGCATCCAGTGCTATATTTTGAAAAAGAGAAAGACAGCGTAGTGGTAGAGATCGCGCTAAGATATAATGCCGGATACCAGGAGAACGTATTTTCATTCGTAAATAATATCAATACCATCGAAGGAGGCACTCATCTTTCAGGATTCAAGACTGCCTTGACCAGAGTGCTTAATAACTTTGCAAAAAAATTATTCAGCGGCAAGGAGATAAAACTCACCGGAGACGATGTCAAGGAAGGGCTTACCGCAGTTGTATCAGTAAAAGTGCAGGAGCCTTTATTTGAAGGGCAGACCAAGACTAAATTAGGGAACAGCGATGTTTTTGGGACTACCAGTTCTGTCGTAAATGACGAATTGACCTACTATTTTGAACAGAATCCCAATGTAGTCAAGATCAT
>CAYHKV010000112.1:0-3617 GCA_964357125.1 uncultured Methanosarcinales archaeon
CATTAGGGCTTGATGTAGTTTTTCTTGAAAGTTAGGGATTAATTTCTACAAGGTATAGTAAAGCACGGAGTTAAGAGCTCATTAGTTACCCCTATGCGTACAGAACCGACTAGTTTTCGCCTAGCGATTCCAAGATCTGTTGAATTTGCTTCTTGAGTTTTGGCAGACCATTCTTGACGATATCCCAAACAATATTTACATCTACCCCAAAATAATGATGAATCATTTTATCCCGTGTTCCGGCAATCTCTTTCCACTCAACTTCTTTATGCTTGTGCTTGAGATTTTGAGAGATATTCTTAACTGCTTCGCCAATGATCTCGATCTCTCTAACAATAGCGCTTCTTTTTAATCGGCTTGAATTCAACTTATCCTTGGTCATATTTTTAGAAAACTGCTCTATCGCGTTAATGCTATCTAATATATGCTTAAGAAAAACAACGTCACCTTTATCACTCATAGTATTCTCACTTCCTGTTCCAGAATTTTATCTTTTAGATAAGGACTCAGACCATTGTAACTAACTAAATCCACTTTCTTATGTAATTTTTTTGATAATTCAATCTCTAAGCCAGCAAATCCGAATCCCATCCCCTTTGGTGGCTGAACTAATATATCAATATCGCTTTTCTTCTTTGCTTCCCCTCTAGCGTAAGAACCAAATATTCCTGCTTTTTTAATCCCATTTTTCTTTAATATAGGCACAGCTACTTTCATTATTTGCTTGAGAGTTAGATTCTTTGTAACCATGGTCAAAGTAAGCCTTTACTTCTATATAAATTATTTGTAGCAATCGGCAAATCCTATTAACTTTTTTCTAGCAGCGAAAAATTACATTAAATAGCCAGAAAGCCAGGGGATCACTTATTCTGATCCAACTGCTCGATAAGCTTCTCAAGATCAGACTTTTTAGGACAGGGGTTTTCCCCTAACTTTAATTCGGTGATCTCATCTTTTTCTGTATCAACGACTATAAAATCCATAGAACCGTCTTGATTTAGGTCTAATGCGCAGATTATCTCGTGGTAGCTTAGTTCTACGCAAAGATCGTCATCGCCGTCGCCATTGTAATCAGAGATCGATATTTGAGGGAATAAAATCTCATTGATATTATATCCGGTCCGGAAACCCATATAGGTACCGATGCCTCCACAGGTTATGCCGCCCAGAAATGCGCCCGCTATGCCGGCGGAGATGATATCTTTATACCTTGGCCTCATCTTATCCCACCTGCTGACAGAAATATCATCGATAACAGGGGTCTTTTCGGCTTTGCTGCGGTCATGCTTATCTAAAGAGAAGCATATTTAAAAGCTTTCAGAGAGTCCTTAAGTACTTTTCAAAACGTATATTTTTTAAACACTTATTCTTTTTATCACCCATATGGATTATAAAACGCTGGGACTAAAATGCGGTCTGGAAATCCACCAGCAATTGGAAGGAAGAAAACTTTTCTGTAAATGCCCAACCCTGATGAGAGATGATGCACCGCATTTCTCCATCGAGAGAAAACTTCGGGCAGCTGCCGGTGAAGCAGGAAGCATAGATATAGCAGCTAAACAAGAGCAGCTCAAAGGAAGAAATTTCATCTATCAGGGTTATCATGACTCTACCTGTCTGGTCGAAGCTGACTGCGAACCTCCGCATAAGATAAATGAAGATGCGTTATATACCGCTTTACAGCTTTGCGCAGCAGTAGATGCAGATGTCTTTTCAGTAGTCCAGGTGATGAGGAAGACTATCGTTGATGGTTCTGCCACTTCCGGATTCCAAAGAACAGCCCTGCTGGCTAGGAACGGCTTAATAGATACCAGCTTAGGAAAAGTAAGATTGACCAATGTCTCTTTAGAAGAAGATTCCTGTAAAATAATAAATGATACTCCGGAAGTTAAAACTTATTCGTTGGATCGGCTGGGCATACCCTTGATAGAGATTGGTACTGCTCCGGATATCACTACGCCTGAACAATGCCAGGAGACTGCTAAAAAGATCGGTATGCTGCTGAGATCCCTTTCAGGAGTTAAAAGAGGTTTAGGAACTATAAGGCAGGATGTGAATGTTTCCATCAAAGGAGGAGCGAGAATTGAGATAAAAGGCGCGCAGGATTTAAGGCAGATGCCTTTGTTGGTAGAATTAGAAGTCAAAAGACAGCAGGAACTGTTGAAGATCAAAGAAGAGCTTACGGGCATAAAATTGCCAGGATTAAATATAATAGATATGACTGCCTTGTTTTCTGGTTCTGCATCTGCGGTCATCCAAAATACATTAAAGAAAAAAGGCAAAGTCCTGGGGATGAAGTTGGATGGATTTTCAGGTCTGATCGGAAGAGAAGTGCAGCCCGGAAGAAGAGTAGGGACTGAATTTTCTGATCGGGCAAAGATACGCGCTGGCGTGGGAGGCATATTTCATTCTGATGAACTGCCTCGCTATGGTATAACTGAAAGTGAAGTTATCGCAGTCAAAGAAAGATTAAGCTGCATGAAAAATGACGGTTTCATATTAGTGTCTGATGAAGAAAAAAGAGCGATGATCGCTTTAGAAGCAGTACATGAAAGGGCTTCTGAACTATGGCAGGGCATACCATCGGAAGTGCGAAAAGCTAACCCTGATGGAACTACCAGCTTTCTAAGGCGCATGCCTGGGGCAGCCAGGATGTATCCTGAGACTGATGTGCCGCTTATCAAGCCGGAACTGAAAGGAATAAAGCTTCCCGAGCTTTTAGAAGAGAAGATCGCAAGGTATCAGAAAGATTTCTCCATGAGCAAAGATCTGGCAGAGTTCATAGCGAAATCAGAGAAAGTTCATCTGTTTGAAGAGCTGATAGAAAAATATCCTTCCATAAAACCTGCATTTGTTGCAGAAACTCTCACTTCCACACCACTAGACATAAAACGGCAGCATCATCAGGATCCAGACAGATTAGAAGATGAGGATTTCAGAAAGCTGTTCATGTATTTAGCTCAGGATAAGATACACAAGGATATAGTTATCGACGTCCTTCTGGACATGATAACCGGAAACTTCGACCTGGCAAGATATGCCACTCTAAGCACTGAAGATATCCACAAAGAATAGCTGAAGATCATTGAAGAGAACAAGAATGCGCCGTTCCCTGCTCTTATGGGAATAGCCATGAAAAAGCTGGCCGGAAAGGCGTCCGGGAAGTTCATATCCGAACAATTACAAAGGATTCTTAGCAAGGGGCACCAGTAGAGGTAATTACTCCCCAGTGGTCAATTTATAGAAAGATTTATAAATGGCCTTCCCATAAAAATCATTAAAACGAGGCAACTAAAATGACACTTAGAGACTATATCAACGATAACGGATTGGCACGGTATATCAACAATAGCAGAGCAGGTAAAATATTTGAAAATTCTGTTTTTGCCAGAACCATAGAATACGCCATCGAACACAGCGGTACATTCATTGAAAATATGAGGCCAGCCGTCGATCCATCCCATATATATTATCATCCGCCTATGCCTAGACAAAAAGCATACGCCGACACTGCTGATAATAAAAAACGCTTTGACATAAAGGCCTTTTTACAGGGTGTAGGTTCTGCTTTCAATATCTCTGGGGCAGATTATCTTCAGGAAGAAAAACTGCCAAGA
>CAYHKV010000113.1:0-3471 GCA_964357125.1 uncultured Methanosarcinales archaeon
CATACAATAAAACTCCGACTCCTGAACAGATCGAACAGAAAATCGCAGCTACCGGAAGCTTGATTTACGATGCTTCTACCGGTATCAACTATCCGAGAGTTGACGCATTGGCGTTGTTACAGCCATTGTTAACATTTACAACTGCTCCGGCTAATAATTCAATTATCAATTCTACTGCAGTAGAAATCTTAATCAGTTCAGATGTCGATCTATCTTCAGCAATTATGGAATGGAATTATCCTAATGGAAGTGTTGTGAACCTGAGCATGGTTCCTGAAAATATAACCTCCTTTAGGTTGAATATATCTGATCTTGCTAAAGGAATACACAGTTATCGTGTTTATGGTGTCGATGTTGCAGGAATGGAGGGGATGTCTGTATTGAATATGGTCACAGTTGATGATGTTCCCCCATCAATAACTATCCAGTCTCCCGCAGATGGGTCTTTATTCAAAGAAAGCTTGCTTGTGATGAGCGCAGCAGCAGTTGATGGAAATTCTGCTGTAAGTACAGTCGTATTTAATGTTAGTGAAGAAAATTCCTCCCTTCTGGTCGCTGGAATGTACGACGGCCTTAACTGGAATGCATCACTAAATCTTTCATCGTTATCAGAAGGAGTCTACACCATTGTCGTTTTAGCAAATGATTCATTCAATAATATCAATCAAAGCGCGATGGTCAGTTTTATCTTGGACAAAAGTGTCCCAGTCATCACTGCTTTAAGTCCGGCAGCGAATGCTACTCTGAATTCCAGCGAGGTGTCATTCAGTTATTCTGTCAATGATGCTTTAAGTTCAATCAGCAGCTGTGATCTGTACCTAAATGGCACTAAAAATGATACTGCCACCAATATCAATCAATCACTGGTCCAGGAATTTAATAAATCTCTTTCAGAAGGCAATCATTTGTGGTCGGTAAGTTGTGCTGATGCAGCGAATAATGCAGCTGATTCTCTAACCTCGTTATTGGCTATCACTCTGCCGATAATCAACAACCAGACTGATAATCAATCTAATCAAAGCAATACCATTATGGTGAATCAATCTGTCTCTCTTAATTCTCCGGCATCTGGTTACCTTTCATCTAATGCGACAGTAATATTTAATTGTTCAGCAACAGGTACAAACCAGATAGTTAATCTTACTTTATACGGCAGCTGGAATGGCGGCTGGCATGCAGATGAAACTAAAACCTCAGATGGAACTTCGGTCGCTTTTGTAAAGACCATGGCTAGCGGAAGCCATTCGTGGAATTGTTTAGTAGTTGACAATACCGGTAATTCATCTTTTGCTTTGGCAAACCGCAGTTTAACTATGGATCTGAGCAAGCCTGCGCTTTCTAATATAGCTGCTGGAAGCATAACCGCAAATTCAGCGGTAATCAGCTGGACGACGGATGAAGCGTCAAATACTACTTTGCAGTATGGAGTTTCAACAAATCTTGGGGCTACTACTTCATTAAATAACGGGGTTACTTCACACAGCTTGACGTTATCTGGCTTAACATCATCTACCCTTTATTATTATGCTGTAAGTTCCTGTGATCCAGCCGGAAACTGCCGGTCTTCTGATAATTTAAATTTTAATACTTCAGCAGCAAGCAACACTTCTGACGATTCAGAAGATGATTCTTCATCTGATGATTCTTCGGCAGCTGAAAGTTCATCTTCGTCATCTTCAGCCGGTGGTGGCGGTGGAGGCGGCTCTAGCAGCAGGTCTTCAACATTATCGGATTCTGAAGAAGTAAATGCTGATGCAGATGATCCTGCAGAATCAGGACAAGATGCAGAAGTCATGGCGGAATCTGCAGCGGAAAATCAGCCAGCTGAATTGGTTGCCGCAGATACAGCTGATATTTCCGCAGAAGTAAAAGAAAGTGGTTTCGGCAGCATGATAACTGGTTTGTTCAGCGCGATTATCCCTGATGAAGCAAATACTAAAGAGTATGTGTTATTTGCTTTAGTGGGTCTGGCTTCACTGCTTTTGGTCGCTTATATGGTGGTTAGTCGACGTGACAAAGAGGTTGCGAAAGAATTATGATTATAACGGGCAAGAGAAACATTTATAAAACCCTGTCATTTTTCAAGCCCAATGAAGAGAAGTTCACGACGCTGGAAGAAAAAAGGTCAAATGCGCTGGAAGTGGCAGCGCAAGAAAATGAAGAAGCGTAAGCGTTCAAGAAAGATTCAAGCTACTTAAGTTTTTACTTAATTTTATTTTAAATCTCTTTATTTTAATTAATAATCATTATCCCCTTATTCTATCTTAACATCTTCAAACCATTCCTGATTGACAATCTTGTCTGGAATCTTGTTGATGTCTTCTTTTTTTCCTTCGACGTGAAGATGGAGGATCATCTTTTTATGAGCTTTGTCGATATCTATATCTAATAATTTATACTTGACGATCCCCGATAAAGCAATCACCTCTTTTATATTTATGATCTTATTGGTTTGGATGATAACTTTTTTTTGATAAGAACCTATGCCATATCTTTCTAATAGTCTGTCGCCGATCACTACTACCCATATCAAACTATACAATATGGCTCCGGTAGCGTATTCTCCAATTCCTATGGTAAGCCCAAAGATAGCAAAAGCCCAGATGCTGGCTGCAGAAGTAAGTCCGAATATTTTATCGTTGGTTTTGATCAAAGCTCCAGCACCTAAAAATCCTATGCCGGTAACTATGGCTGAAAGTAAAGGTATTGAATGTTCAAATCCGAGATTAACGGCGATGATCGCCAGACAGGTTGAACCGATAGCGACGAAAGTATAAGTTCCAAAACCGATAGGTTTATGGGAGTATTGTCTTTCCAGTCCGAAGAATAACGAGAGCACTAACGTGATTAAAAATCGTATCAGGATGGCTAAAACTTCCATAAACTGTCAAAATTTTTTTAATTTTATAAATGTTGGCTATCCTCGTTAATTTTGACTTATCTTGTCTTAAATAGAAACATTTATAAAGCACCTCTTTCCCCAGAGATAAAACCAATATGTGTGCTCAATTAATCTTGAGTGTGAACGAGGTGATCCCATTAGTGACGTGCACAACAAGGTAATAACTTTGTTGGGCACATTAGTAAGATATAATCTTACTGATAGAATTGCGATCGTATAAGGATTTGTAATAATTCCCGTTGATCCTGCGGGAGATTGCTGCTATGGGAGTTCGATTAAGCCATGCAAGTCAGAGGCTCGCAAGAGCCAGGCTGAATGCTCAGTAACACGTCAATAATCTGCCCTTAGGTCTGGGACAACCTTGGGAAACTGAGGGTAAACCCGGGTAGGTAAGGAGTACTGGAATGTCTTCTTGCTAATAGGTAACGCCTAAGGATGAGTTGGCGGCTGATTAGGCTGTTGGCGGTGTAACGGACCACCAAACCTACGATCAGTACGGGCCGTGAGAGCGGTAGCCCGGAGAAGGGTACTGAGACACTGACCCTAGCCCTACGGGGTGCAGCAGGCGC
>CAYHKV010000114.1:0-3464 GCA_964357125.1 uncultured Methanosarcinales archaeon
TTTTTTCAGAGGGTTTATTTGGTGTAACTATCTGCGCAGGGGCTGGTGAATTTTCTTTCACCTGCTGCGGCTTTACTTCTTTCTTTACAGGAGCAGAAATTTCTGCTGATGGAACTGCCGGACCTGCAGATGCCTGCCCATGATATTCGACTGAATGAGATGAAGCAGAATAATTACAGGATTTTACTCCTGCGAATGTTGCAGAAGTTACAGCAAAACCGGCTATAACGCTGACAGCCGCGGCTTTTACCAATGGTTTGGACACTAAAGATTTCAATGAGTTCCAGAAGGAATTCGCACCTTTGTTTTTTGCAGAATAGACCGGGACTGCAGCTGTTTTTTCTTCTTTTACAGAAAGATCCCAATCCAGCTCTGCTTCAAAATTAGAATCATTTTTAGGCCCTACAACAAGATAGGCCTTGAATATAGTTGAAAGATTCGGGCTTATGATAGTTCCTTTGCCAGTGTAATCAGTATGAGGGATAAGGCTTTCTAAAGAGTATCCTGATTCAGGCGTTTTTTCTTTTTTTGATGCCCTGCCAGGCTTCCATTCACCAGAGTTTATGCTTTCCATAGATCCTGATATTTCGCCGCAGGGATCTTCATCCAGTTCGTAGATAAAATTGCTTAGTTCAAAAATAACATTTCCACCTTTATGCTGAAGATCATATTTGTCTTCATCTGAAAGAATAGAGTATGCGGTCTTGAAGTGGCCCTCCATTTCCTTTAATTGTTTTAAATCATAATTCCTGTATTCGCCGGAATCTACTACGCTGCATACTGCATTAAAATATTCAAGCACATCGGCAGGAGAACTTGCAGGCTCTGAATCTGAAGCACTATCAGCAAGCTCTAATATATCGCCGCAGGGGTCTTCTTCCAGCTGGAAAATTAGCTGACCTATTTCATAGATAGCATTTCCACCTTTATGCTGAAGATTATATTTGTCTTCATCTGAAAGCATAGAATATGCTTCCTGGAGATTAAATTCCATATTTTGTAGCTGTTTAAGGCTGTAATTCCTGTATTCGCCGGAATCTACTGCATCGCACACTTCATTGAAATATCTTAATGATTTTTCTGCATCAAAACTACCGACGTATCCAGATATCTCGCCGCGAGGGTTCTCTTCCATCTCACATATCTGGCTAAATAGTCCGGAGATGACTTCTTCACCTTTATGCTGAAGGCCTGATTGATCTTCATCTGAAAGCATAGAGTATGCTTTTTGCAGATTGCTTTCTACCTCTTTTAATTTTTTAAGGTCGTAATTCCTGTATTCGCCGGAATTGACCGCGTCGCATACCAGATTAAAATATTCCAGAGGGTCATCTTCAGGGTTCAGCAGATCAACTAAGGAATCTAATTCTGTTTCCTGGTAAGCGATCCGGTCTGCCATGTTTATCGTTTAGGCTTAATTACTTGTATAGTAGTAGCAGCGTAACTTTCTGCTCTGGTTGGTGATTTACAGGTGTGTCCAACTGGAATGAACCTTGCAGCTAAAGCATCTATTGAATATTCACAAGACGGCCGATCTTCAACTGGCACATCAATCTCGTTAGCAGAAGAGAATTCTAATCCTTTTAACCCGTCCAACAGTTCTACAAAATGATTATTATATTGTTTCCTTACATTAGGTGAAAGTCTGCTGTAAGCAGCAGTAACTTCCTTAGTCAATTCTGAAAGCTTTTCAGAGCTGTAAGAAGCCAGTTCGCCGCTATCTAATTGACTAATTACTCTGAAAAGATAAACACGATTTTGAATATCTGGATCAAATGCTTCAGCAACTACATTAGCAAGGCCTAATTCGCAAGAATGCCTTTCTACGGTAGCTCCTTCCAGTTTGGCCAACCCGGACATTATTTTCTGAAAGGGAGTTTCGATACCGCCCCTATTATTCCTGCCAACAGAGCCGTATGCGTTCCTGACGGTCTCTCTAAGAGCTTTAAGCTGTTCAGTATCAAATTCTTCGAATTCTCCTGCTTTAAGAGATTCTTCGGTTTGTATCAAGTACATAATTGGGTTTATATTTGCCATAGTATTTTACCTCGTGTATTTATATCATAAATTAAAGAGGGGGGTTTATAAATCTTTCTGAAATTATCACTTGAGAGTAGTCCTAAAGCAGTCTATAATTAGCGTAGTCACTTTGGACAAAAGCAGTAAGGCATCTGCCTTTATCAACATCAAGATATAGGCGGGCATCCAATCCTTCCGGAGTCCAGTTGAAAGCCAGGTTATCTTTAGGGAAATTTCTACCTAACACGCCCTCCAGCAATTTCCTGTTACTTGCGACTGAACTGCCATGGAAATGGATATCTACCAAAGGGATCTTTCCTCCGGCGACGTATATCTTTACATCAGCGTTGAACTTATCCCTGCTTAGGGCAGCGAGAAAACGATGGCAAGGGTCGGCCATCTCGTCGTCAACAAAAAGAGAATAATCTACCACCAAGTAACCCTTCCTCAATCTTGGATTATATGCTGCGACAGCGATAGCGCTTCCTAACAGGCCGGTGCGGATGATCGACGGAGAAGAAGTTATGAACAGCTGCTGCTGTTTTACAGGAATTATCTCTGGTATCATGATATTTCTGGCGATGGCATTATTTATAAATATTTACCAACAGAAGCGCATTAAAATTTCAGGATGCTGGTCTGTCCTTTTCTAGCTCCTTTAGAGATCTCAAGCACCTCTTCGCCGACTTGTTTCTTGACGCTATCTGCGACTGCTTTACCAAGGAGCTGGCTTAAGGTAGCCGTATCCACTTTTTTCAGATCTCCGACATTTTTTATACCGTTCAGATAAAGTTTTCTGGCTCTTATCCTTCCTATGCCTTTTAGTTTCAACAAGGCGAGAAGCTCTTCCTTTACCCCGTATTCTACCCTTACACGAAGTTTCCTTATTTCTGTGACTGCGCCATGATGATGATTCATCGATGCCAGTTCCTCGGAAGCATGCAGAAGCCAATCAGCAGAATCCTGCTTGACCTTTATCTCACCGGGGCGTATGCCGAATGTTTCCAGCAGAAAATCTTCGTCCTTCTCTTCGATCCAGGATTCGAAGAACAGCGCAGTTTTGATAGAGGAGATAAAATCATCGTAATCTATATCATATGCGCTGGGCTCTTCTTTAAGCAATAATTCTATACGGCGATTTAATTCTTCCTGTATCTTTTCCTGCTCTTTGCTTTTTACCGACAATAGAGGGCGCATCTCTAAAGTGTTTGATACCATCTGCAGCAGAGAGAAAGCATTTTTTTTGTCATCAAATCCGGCAAGGCAGTCTAATATGTGCCTGGCAGTAAGCGGATCGAGATATAATTCTGAGACGCGCTTTCCTACAGCAGTAGGCCGGAGTTTTTTGTCGCCCATCTCATTTGCAGCTACAAAATCTTCTGAAGATCCGGCAACAGTGATAAATCCCCATTCTTCCAGCAGACGCTGCATCTTCTGCTTTATAG
>CAYHKV010000115.1:0-3450 GCA_964357125.1 uncultured Methanosarcinales archaeon
CCCAGGAAGTCAGCGGTATCCTTGCGCTGCTCTTGAGGTCTTGCGATTTTTCATATTTGATGGCGTGATCCCTGAACCTGACATTCTCTTCTTTCATGTATCCGTCCAGGAAGGCATTCACTCCTTCACGTGAAGCTTTGATGCCGGAAACGATACCGAATCCGCCTTCATTACCATACATTATGTTGACTAGATCAGCCAGATAATCAAAGATGATCAGGTCGTGCTCGATGACCATGATAGCCAGTTCGGGATTAGATAATCCTTTTATGAATTTTGAGATATTTATTCTTTGCTTGATATCTAAGAAAGAGGTAGGTTCATCAAATAAATATAGGTTGGATTTTTTTAATACTGCGGCAGCTATGGCTACTCTTTGCAGCTCTCCTCCGGAGATGGTAGAAACTTCATTATCCAATACTTTGGCAAGGTCTAATTCTGTTACTATCGCCGGCAATTTATTTTCTTTGTCTAACTTCATTAATAATTCTTTTACGGTGCCGGTAACTTGCTTAGGTATCAGATCTACTTGCTGCGGTTTATATGAAAAGATTATTTCTCCTTTGTGCAGCTTTTCAAGGAATTTCTGCATCTCGGTGCCTTTGAAATATTTTATGACTTCTTTGAATTCCGGAGTTTTCTTCCAATCGCCTAGATTTGGCTTGATCATGTTTGACATGATTTTCATGGCTGTAGATTTACCGATACCGTTTTTTCCTAGAATACCGGTAACTTTTCCGAATATCGGCGTAGGCAGCGAATATAGCTCAAACATGTTTTCCCCATATCTATGCACCGGATCTTTGTTTAAAGTAGTGGGAAGATTGATTATCTCTATCGCTCCGAAAGGGCAGCGATTAGGGCATATCCCGCAGCCGGTGCAGAGCATCTCATCTATCCTGGCCTTTTTATCCGGCTCTCCCGGATATATGCAGTCTGCCCCTTCTCTGTTGACGGGGCACAATTTAGCGCAAAGGTAATTTCCGCATTCATCTGGGTGGCATTTGTCCCGATGGATTATCGCTATCCTTTTTCTGGTGCTCATGAGATTGTTATTAGGAGTTTCTTTTATATTCTTTTTGCTTATAATTTCCCACAACGTTTAAAAAACCAGCTTATTTCAAGGAATGTATGGCTAAATGCAGCATCTGTGGCAACAAACTGGCAGAATTGTTTTTAGAAAAGACTAAAGGGACGATAGTCAAAAAGACTGGTTCAAGCAAGCAGTATCCGGTCTGTTTTGAATGCCAGAAGAAGTTTCAGTCTAAAGATGAATTGCTACAAAATATAAAATAATGCCCTTATAGCTCAACGGCAGAGCGACTGCTTCGTATGCGCATATGCGCCAAAAGAGCAGTAGGCTGAGGGTTCAAATCCCTCTAGGGGCTTTTATTTCTTAGTCGTGAGATCGAACAAGGTGAGTACCTCACTTGATAACGACTCGCCTAGTGTAACTGGCGTTCACATCCCCCCAGGGGCTTTATTCCTTAGTCGTGAGGTCGAACAAGGTGAGCACCTCACTTGAGAACGACTCGCCTAGTGTAACTGGCGTTCACATCCCTTTAGGGGCTTATTTTCATCTTCCCTTATAGTTATAGAACTAAGGAAAGAAAGATTATTAAAGGGGTAAATTCAAAAGCTAATCATGGATGGTGCCAAAGCCAGTAAATCCTTGCAGAAAGAGCAGGAACGGGAAGAGCATAAGGCTGTCAGCGCTTTGGTAGAAGAAGATTTGAACCTAACTCCTTCTATGAATGAAGGTAAAGGCGTCTTCATAATGATTGCAGTATTGGTGGGTATTTTTGCGCTTACTTTAGGCGGCTTCAAGCTTTACAACAGCTTTGGCGGAACCGGTGCGATAGTCATAGATGACCTGCATGATCAAAACTTAAATGGTGAATTGCCGGAAGAAGAAGGTTATGTCTATAACGGGTTCAGCGTAGTAAAAGCCGACGGTTTATGGTGGACGGAAGTGGAATCAGAAAGCAGGTTAGTAAAGATACCTCTTCATTTCGGCCCTAAAGAAGTTGAGAACATCCCTCTCACCGGAAAAATAAGTTCTGCCTTTAATGATGGGGATAAGATTTACGTTGCTATCAATCCTGCCGTCAATTACAACAAATATTATACTCTGGCTTTGATGGAACTTAACAACAATATACTTCAAGGTATAAGCAGGCCGATTGAAGCCGCTTGCACCGCAGAGGATCCTGCCTGTGAAAACAGGACTATCATAAATTGCGAGAACACTCAAGGAAAACCAGTTATAGAATTAGCTATAAGCGATCAGCCTTCCGTAACTTTCCAAGGTTCATGCATGAAAGTCAGCGGCAACGATTTAGAGCTGGCAAAAGCTGTTGACAGATTATTATATTATTGGTACGGGATAATAAATTAATCATCTATTAAGCCCTAAAACTTCTACATTATTTCTGTTTAAGGTTACCTGCCTAAAATTCAATCCCAGCTGCATCACCGCTTCCAGCAGAGCCATGTGTTCCTTTCCAGAGCCAGAAGCCATGTTGAGAGCCACTTCAAAATCAGCTATTTTGTCTTTCAATTGTTTTTTAATCTGTTCGGTTATGATGCTGGTGGCAGTATCCGGGAAATTGTCCACCAATACCAATTCTGTATTTTTTCCTAAGGTATAATTATCCTTGCCGAATTGATTGGTGATTAAGAATACCTTATTCCATTCCTGGCTTTGTATTACTCTGTTCACTTCGGTCCAGGTGCCTTTTCCGGTCGAAAGGCAGGCGATTAAGGTAGGCATGCTTGTAATGGTTTAGTACGGCTTTAAAAGTTTTGAGGTAATCAAGTAAATAAATCCTTAAATAGATTAATTTTAATCTTTAGGGTATGAAACCAGAGAAAGCCCATTATGTGGTCGCTACTGCTATCATTATAAAAGACGGCAAATATCTTCTTCTCAAGCGATCTCCCCATGAAACTGCTTATCCTAATATGTGGACTGTTCCCGGAGGGAAGCTGGAACGGAAAGATTATGAAAGCAAGCCCAAAGATTCAGAAGATGCCTGGTATGAAGTCGGTGAAAGATTAGTGGAAAGAGAAGTGATGGAAGAGGCAGGAATAAAAATAAAAGATATAAGATACGCCACCAGCTTAGCTTTCATCCGTCCTGATAATATCCCAGTAGTTATAATCAGTTATTTTGCCCACCATGCTGAAGGAGAGGTTACTCTGAAAGATGCCGGGTTGGTCGAATCAGCTTGGGTCTCGCTGGAAGAAGCTAAAGGATACGATCTGATTCCAGGAATATACGAAGAGATAGAGATGGTCGATCATCACCTGAAAGGCAATCCCTTAGGAACTTGGAAGAAAAGCGAGTAGAAAAACATATTAATTCTAAAGAAATCAGGAAAGCATGCTCATCAGCTTCTTTGAAGAATTCCCCACCAAATAGAACCTCTCTAAGAATAAGTCAGAAAA
>CAYHKV010000116.1:0-3420 GCA_964357125.1 uncultured Methanosarcinales archaeon
AAGAATTCCCCACCAAAGAGAACCTATCTAAGCTTAAGTCAGTCACTTGGCCTACTAAAGTGTATGTAGCTGCAGGAAGTGTTGATGAATTCAGGAATATCGCTGTCAGCATCAATCATAAAAATATCTTAGAAGCGGTATATTGGCCTATCCTTAAGAAAAAGGAAGGTTATTGGATATCTCCCTTCTCCAGGCAAAGCGCATTACTAAATCTCTTTGAGCAGCTGGAGCATACTAAAATACCATTGATGCTTGATCTGGAGCTTCCTACTACCAGGAATCCCTGGCTTTATCTTACGGAATTATTCCATTTCAGGAAGGATAAGAGATTGATCGATTCATTTGTGCATAACTATGCCGGTGAAACTTATCTCTGTGAATATTACGCCAAAAGAAAGATGTTAGAACTGCTGGGCTTACATTACCAGAACAAGAAGAGCAAAGTCATGAAGATGCTGTATAATTCTGTACATCGCTTTGATGAAGAAGTCTTACAAAAGGAATTACAGCTGGGCATAAAAGAATTTAATGATAATTATATTGTCGGTTATGGCACTATCGCAGTAGGGGTAAATGGCCATGAGCTGTTATTGTCAGCTGAACAGCTGGAAAAAGACCTGACTATCGCTAAGGAAGCCGGAGTAAAGGAAGTGGTCTTATTCAGGTTAGGCGGCTTGAACAAGAAATATCTGAAAGTGCTGGAGAGGTTTGCTTGAGATGGGTCATACAAAAATAAGACTTTTGATAAAAAAGAACACGATGTTGATTATTTTAGTCTTTTTCTTGCTATTCAATACCTTTTTAGCGATCTATTCTCTTCAAATAAATAATATCTACGCGCTTAAGGGGCAGATTGGATTAGTTTTCTTGGCCCTGGTTCTTTATTTTCTGAGGTTTAAGCTGAACATCAGCAGGCTTACTTTTTTTATTTTACTATCCGGTTTCTCCTTGCATGCTTCCCATGTCTTAGGTAATTATTATAATCATTCTCCTATCATCATCCCTTGGGATTATGTCACCCACATAGTCCCTTTCATAGGCTTTTCTATGTTATTGTTCAATTTTCAGAAAGAAAAGATGGACCATAAGAAAGTATTCTGCTTCCGTAATTTTTCTCTTTTTATAACCTTATTCTTGGCAGTGAGCGGTATAGGGGTATTGATCGAGGTAGGCGAATATGTTGGGTATGCTATCTTAGGGATGAACGATGGTGCCTTGCTTTTCGGCGGTGGAGACTTTGATACTATCGTAGTAACAAGTGATGTAGTATCAGAGATAGATAAGCGCGACGGAGGCTGGTATGACACCATGGGTGACCTATTGTTTAACAGCTATACCGCTATATTGACTTTGTTGATCTTATTTACAAATCATCTTTATCGGTATAAGAAGCAAAAGAGAAGGCATTGATAATTAATTAAACCAGATACTTCACAAACCTCAAAAATCTCGGCTCTTTCAGTAAAGCCATGGTGACCAATGGAATGGGATTATCTCTGGTATATCTCTCAAAGACTTTCTGCACTTTAGGCTGGTTGATGTATCTTACTAATCTGTCCCAATCTTTATCGGAGAACTTATCCAATATTTTGCGTACTGCCAGATGTAATTTTAGGCGTTTAGCTAAAGGCTTGATCTCTTTTTCATAATCCTTGTTATTATTGATGCAGTCAGCAAGAATTTCCGCCTGTTTCAATCCAGGGACTAGACCGCCTAAGGTAGTGGCTTTAACAAATCCCGCAGCATCTCCCAGCAGATAACAGTTATCCTTATGCAATCTCTGGGCAGGGTGATATACCGGGATAGTTCCTGCCTGCATCTCTTTTACTGTAAAATTATGCTCTTTCATGAACCTTTCAAAGTATTCTCTAGAATTCTTGCGCATGGCTAAACCTACCCTGGCTATAGTATCGGATTCAGGCACTACCCAAGCGAATAGTTCAGGGCAGA
This sequence comes from uncultured Methanosarcinales archaeon, assembly GCA_964357125.1. Lineage (GTDB taxonomy): Archaea > Nanobdellota > Nanobdellia > Woesearchaeales > GW2011-AR9 > JACPIL01. The sequence goes on from CAYHKV010000116.1 coordinate 1,951, forward strand.
TGGTTGTTCCAAAATAAGTCTTAAATGCGTTTGGATCAAATTTTCCTGCTACTGTCGCTTGCACACCAAAATAGTTTTCTCGTTTGGGATGGTATAAGCCGTATGCTTTAGCAGTAGCAGATAATGGGCCGTCAGCAGCGATCACCAGATCAGGAGAAATATTTTTTTCCTTGTTTTTTACCGAATCTTTGATTACCAGCTCTTTTCCTTCTTTTCGCAGGAAGGAATGGTTAATCAGGACTTTAGCTCCCTGCTTTTTGGCCATATCGGCAAAGAAATTGTCAAACTTATTTCTGCACACTAAATATTCCTTCTGTTTAACTTCCAGCCTTTGCTTCGGCGAATATACTTCAACCTTCTGAAAAGTATTCACTAAAAATGAATCCATGGGCAGTTTGAATTGATCAAAGTCAGAGGTCAATAATCCGGTGCATTGGATCGGCAAGCCTACTTGAGCATGATTCTCGTATATAGAAACTTTATGCCCTGCTTTTGCCAGCAGATAGCCTGCATAACATCCTACGGGTCCTGCGCCGATGATTGCTATTTCCATGGTATTATCGACGGAGCGAGGCCTATAAAAAGGTTATCAAACAAAGAGAAAAGAAAAAAAAATAATTTAAACAGCGCCGTAGATTTTTTCTGCTTTTTCTAACGCTCTATCTCTGATCTCTTGTTCGCTCAATTCTTTTATACTAAAAATAGCTCTCTGAAGGTTATTGACCAAAAGTACCATCTCTTCAGCGCCTTCATCTTTGCTTATTATTTTAGTCATGTTGTTTAAGTAATCTTTAGCCAACTGTAAAGCATCTAATCTATAAGCGATATATTCTTGTTTGGTAGGGAATACTGCTCTGATAGCATCCCGTTCAGCCTCTTCGGTCAGGGCTTTTTCAATCCCTTCCCTTTCAGCGACCACAGCTAAGTATTGTACTACTTTGTCTCTTTGATCGCCTAAGCCACACATTTTTTCGCCTATCTGTTTAAATGGAGTTATGTCGGCTGGTTTTAAAATACCGTCTCTAACAGGTTCTTCTAAAAGACCAAGCATCTGTTCCATTTGAGCTTTTATTTCTGTAACAGTAAGGTATTCATTTTTAGCTTCTAGGTAAGCTCCTTGTCGTTGTTTTTCTGGGTTGGAAAAATCTGTTAGTGCCTTAATCGATGGCATTTCATTAATTTCAGATTTCCATTCATCTAGGTCTCGATCATTCAGTCCAAATCTTTCGCTTAAATCATGAAAATATCCTTCCAAACAAGAGGTAAGTATTTGACTAACCATATTCCGATATTCTGGTTTTTGTTTTGCTTGAAAAAGTTCGTCTGCTTTTTTTTGTATCAAAGATTCTCTAACCAAGTTTTCTAGTAGTTGTGATGTCATGTGTGGTTCCCTCATGTATATCGTTAAATGTGTATATAAGCTGAGATTTCTTCTGGTCTATTGACCAGAAGGGTTTTTAACACGCTCAG
>CAYHKV010000117.1:0-3382 GCA_964357125.1 uncultured Methanosarcinales archaeon
GTCAATGTTATCCAGACTATTTTAGATCCTAGTGTAGAAGTAAAAGCAGTTCCAGCCTGCGGCAACGGCGTATTAGATGCCGATGAACAATGTGATGATGGTAATCCTTATGCTAATGATGCTTGTACCACTTTATGTAAGAGTGCTGTATGCGGCGATGGTTTCGCGTGGTCTGGACAGGAAACTTGTGATGACGGTGATTTAGACAGCGGTGATGGTTGTTCATCTACTTGTCAAGTAGAACTGTTTTGTACTCAAGATACAGATTGTCCGGCTAATAATGTTTGTACTGGTGGTGTTTGTACGGTAGGACAGCCGGCACAGATATGTGCTCCCGCTCAATGGGAATGTGTTACAGATACGACCTTCAGGCAATGTAATTATGCTGGTGATGGTTATAATCCTGTTGGTGCATGTGGAGCTGGACAATTATGTTACAATGGCGCTTGCTGTGGTAACGGTATTAAAGAATGGAAGGAACAATGTGATGATAGTAACTTAGTAAATGATGATGGCTGTTCATCGACCTGTCAGATTGAAGGGAAAGTACCTGTATGCGGCGACGGCGTCTTAGATGTTGGGGAAGTGTGCGACGACGGCAATCCTTATGCTAATGATGCTTGTACCACTTTATGTAAGAACGCTGTATGCGGCGATGGTTTTGCCTGGTCAGGACAAGAAACCTGTGATGACGGCGATTTAGAAAACGGCGATGGCTGTTCATCAACCTGTCAGGTGGAACAGCAAGTTCAAGCAACCTGTTCCGACAATATAAAGAATCAAGATGAGACTGATGTAGATTGCGGCGGTTCCTGTTCAACAAATTGCGCAGTAGGAAAAGTATGTTCAACAAACAACGATTGTACAACTAATACTTGTACTAATAATGTATGCGCCCAACAGCCGCAGGTTCTGCCTACCTGTTCTGACAACATCAAGAACCAAGATGAGACTGATGTAGACTGCGGTGGCTCCTGTTCATCAAACTGTGCTGTAGAAAAATCATGTTCAACAAACAATGATTGCTCTACTGAATTTTGCTATAATAACGTATGCCAGAATCAGCTTCCGGCAGTTTCAATCTGTAGTGATGGTATAATTTATCCTGAAACAGAACAATGCGATGATGGAAATACTGCAAACGGAGATGGATGCTCTTTAGATTGTTCGGTAGAATCTGGATGGGAATGTGCCAGCCAGCCTTCAATATGTAAAAAAGTCATCCAAGGCACTAAAATAAACCTAATTGAAGTTGCCCCTGCAAATAATCTCTTTTCAACTAAGATAACTGCTACCGAAACATTCAATACCGAAATAATCATCTATACCGTGTTGTACGGCGCTAACAATAAAGTACTTTCCATCAAGTCAGAAAAAGTGGAAAGCGGCTTAGCAGTTGGAGCTACCTACACTGCGACCGTAAACTATCCTCAGGCTAACGTCAAGAGCAAATCAGTGATAGTTTATGATGTTAAGCAGGCTCCGACCGTATTCGGGCAGTTATTGCAGAATTATTGACCATGAAAAGAATACTGCTTTTTTCCGTACTTTTTTTACTTAGTTTTTCTTTAGCTGCAGCAGTGGAAGTTTCAACTCCTAAGGATTCATACGCTTCCGGTGAAACGGTGACTGCTACTATAACTGGCTGCGTCGGCGTATCTTTAGTTGAATTTTTTAATCCGACTAATTCTTTAGTCGACATAAAAAGTGGACAGGATAACTGGGTAACCACTTACAATACCTTATCTGATTCCGCTGATGGGAAATATTCTGTAGCTGTAACCTGTACCAATGGTATATCACAATCTAATTTCTGTGTCGATTCAAATGAATGCGATCAGGCTACTGTAGAAGATCAGGTCGATGACGGCATCGTTCCCGGAGGATTGGGCGGCGATCAAGGTGTTGGAGGTCAAGCTGGCGGCGGTGGTGGCGGTGGCGGCGGACAATCTAACTATATCGCAAACTGGAGCTGCACTACCTGGTCTTTCTGCGGTGAAGATTTAACCCAGAAACGGGATTGTATAGATGTAAATGGCCGTAATCAGCCGAAAAATGAGTCCAGGCCGTGTATGCCCTGTCAAGAATCATGGACCTGTTCACTATGGTCAGATTGTCAGTCTGGTGTTCAAAACAGGGTTTGCTATGACGAACATTCTTGCGGCACGAGTTCATATCAGCCGGGTCTTCAGAAAGGATGTGAATTAGCATTACCAGCAGGACCTGAACCTGACAAAATATCTTTCCAGCTGCCTCCTCCTCGCGCAGCTCCAGTAGTAATCGAAGAAAAAGGATTCTTTGCAAGATATGGAAATTATTTCTTGGGAATTTTTGTCATGATCCTTTTGATCGGAGTTATCATCTCGGCTATCTATTACTTGCGGACTAAAAAGATGGCTTACAATATCAATGAACTGAAAGATTGGGTGCGGAAAGAAAAGAAACTAGGCACTTCAGATGAAGATATAAGATTGATCCTTAAGCAGAAGACCGGCTGGAATGAAGAAGAGATCGCTGTCGCTTTCAGCAGTTTGAAATAATTTAGCAGTATATTTCTAAAGTTTTATAAACTTCTTTTTCTTCTTAAATCTCGATTAAAAAAAGGACTTGAAGATGAAGAAATATCTTTTATTAGTTGTGATTATGTTCTTCTTTATCAGCTCCTGCTCTCCTTCTGAATTTCCTGCAGATCCTTCGTTTCCGGCTGACAGTAATTTTAATGGTTTGGAAGGGGGCTTAAATTATTTTAATCCTGACGGCGTAGCAGATCTGCTAAGCGGAGCTGTAGTGTCTGAAAATTCAGTAGATGTTCCATTGACAAACGCCAAATTCTTATACAAATATTATTACATCTACCACGACGGAGTTTGGAAGAAAAAAGCGTTCAGCGGTGCATCAGCCAGCGACAGCGGTTGGTTGTTAGTGCAGAAAGATACTTTGACCATAAAAGGTATCCCCAACGATCCTACGGTTTATGTAGTGGTATATTCCTGTTCCAGCCGCAGCTGCGCAGGAGAAGGCTGGAAAGTGCATAAGTTTATAGTAGCTTCTGAACCTGCTCCTTCAGTTTCCGTAACCATTCCAGGCCAAGTTCCATCACAAGAAGCACCTAAATTATCTCCTCCGGTTCAGCCTAAATTAAAACCAGTTCCGTCAGGCATAACAAAAACTTCTTCGGGAGCCCCAAGGCCTTCCGGCGGCGGCAGTAGCAGCGGAGGAAATACTCCGCCAAATCAAGATTGTTCTGTAAATTCAGATTGTTCATTGTTCTATACCTGCAACTCCGGTTTCTGCACTGCGCAGTCGCTTACTGCAGCTCCTAAAATCCTGAATACAGAATTTTATCAAAGTCCGGTATTTGCCGGCCCTGATGATCTATTGA
>CAYHKV010000118.1:0-3312 GCA_964357125.1 uncultured Methanosarcinales archaeon
GAATCATAAGCTTCAAAAGATACTATATCAAAATCGTAAGTGCCTACAGGCTGCGATGTAAATTCAACCCGAGCTACGTCAAAAGTGCCAGATTTACCTGCACCGATAGTTGCATATTCAAAAATAACTTTATTCTGCACTTGGTCGCATAAGTTCTTTGATTCAAGTTCCCAGCCTAAGAGGTTATACGCACCTACATAATTAGCGCAAGTCATACCGGCAGGAAGCTGCAAGCTAAATCCTATAGTGCTTACTTCAACATCGGTATTCGCTTGCACTTTTAATGAAAAAGGAGCATTATCATAAGCCGTAGTAGGTATTAAAACTGCTCCGGCAGTATTTTCTTCTCCGGCGTAAAATGCTTTTCCGACTAATCGATCAGAGAATAATAACAATAACGAAAGAATAACGATCGCTGCAACAGTAATGATAGCAATCACAAAAGGTTTGCTGACTTCACCAGTATTTGTCAACGGATGAGCCTCATTACTGTGAGGAGGCAAAGATTTGTAAACTTTTTGTATTCTTCGTTTCATTGTCATTTACCTTTATTGCGCTGCAAGCCAAGCTTTGACTGCATTTACTATCGCTGATAGTTTCTGAAGTTTGCTTAATTGTGAATTTAATGCTGATGACATCTGTTGAAGAGCATCCTTATCATACTGTGGAGCATTTGCCGGAAGTACTTGGCTTACTGCTGATAGACAGGCACCATTCGCCCATACTTGCCCAGAAGGACAGGTTGTATCAGGACAAACATTAGGTGCAGCTAAATCGACACAGGCATTTTGAGCATTACAGTATTGCTGAGCTGTACAGGTTATGCCTCCGGAAATCAAAGAACAGTCTATTATACCCCCGCAACCATCATCCATCTTTCCACAATTTCCTGCACAGTTTACTTCTGGAAAAGAGATACAGCTGCTTGAAGTAATTGTTTTTATAGTACCTAACTTCAGAGCATATTCTACACCAGGGGTTATGAAAGCCTTGCTTCTGACAGAACTATCAAGACCAGCGCATGGCGAAGTGATGCAACTCATAGATACTGAGATGCCTCCCCCCACTTTTGGATAAGCTTTTATGCTTCCAAGATAAATCCTTGACTTAGGCATGATATTGACAGATCCAGTAAAGCTGAGAACACCATAAGCAGAAGTGGTCTTTGAAAAATCTATGGAACCTAATATACCGCTTACACCGCTAATCATACTTTTTGTCTGATCACCAAGAGGCAAGAACCCTAACCAAGTACTGCTTAAAACCAGCGTAGTATCAGACAGTGTAGCCTGCGCAATAGAAGTGACATAAATATCCAGCCATAAAGACGAACTTTCTGTTGGGGAGCTTATTCCGTCAAGAGATCTTAATTCAAAATCTATCACCAAATCTTTTGAGACAACTAAATTGCCAACTATCGGATCAAGAGCTGAAACACTGGCCACGAATAAAAATATGACCAACAACACCAATATCCCTTTCTTGAACATCATGACCACCTATAAATCTTTTTTATCTAGAGACTCTTTTTAGGTTTATATACTTTCCGATTTTCAGCAGAGATTCGTCATAATCTTCTTTCGATCTCTTTTTTCAAGGTAGAGATATATACATCCAACTGCATCTCTGCACTTTTCCACATCTCTTTGCTGATATCCAGCCCCTGATATTTGTTTTTGTTTCGTATAGTTCTGATATTCTCCAAAAATCCCCAATCCAATTCCAAATCTTTAAAATGGAGGATTATAAATGCAAATAGCGCCTGATGGTTGCTCGCTTTTTGTCGTTTGAAGCGCATCAATTGGTCGCAAAGCTCCCTAAAGACATCGTAATGGATATTAAATATGATTCGCCAACTGGGGGTTTTTAACTTGCGCAGCTCTTTTCCAAACAAATAATCTTCCATTACCATACCCAATACTTTTGTTATTTCATCTTTATCTAGGTTAGCCTCCTCGTACAACCCATCTGTTGAAAACTGATCATATACCTGCTCTGCTTTTCTTTCTTTACTCATGGACTGCCACCTCAAACGGCTCTAGATTTTCAGTTATCAAAAAACCTTTTACAATATTTGGGATTACCGCCGGATCAAGCTTTCGTTTAACCTCATTCTTAGTTTGGTATGCAAAAACCTGTATTTCATGATGTAATTTAGCCTCGTATGATTCTTTCTGGAATTCTGCGTCGTCTCCAAAGATAAACAGGTCTATATCGCTTGATATGCCCCAGTCGCCCCGCGCAAAACTTCCAAACAAAATTGCGGTCTTGATGCCTTTACGGGAATTAAGCTCTTCAAAAAGCCCGCTGTGTTCAAGCAATTTCAATCCATACAATCTTTTTTCGGAACGGAATTTCGCTGATTCTTTATTTGCTAAGTAATAAGGCATCTTTCCTTCGTTCTTGACCCGCACGATAAATTTATCTTTGAGAAGCTCTTTAAGAAAATGGTTCACCCTTTCTCTGCTGATCCCAGACTCCTGCAGGAGGGCTTGGAAATGCCACCTTCTGAGAGTGCTGCGAAAAAACAAGGCTTTGAGATCTTCTTTCATTTTAGTATGAAAAATCAAACTAATATTTAAAATTACCTATCTTTTCGGACGTTTCCATGACGTAATTCATCAAGGGATTTGTAATTCTTGTATCTACCGGTTTTTTCAATAACTTTCATCTTTTTGATAAACTCGGGCTTAAATTTCCATGGAGGCAAAGAACTTTTTGGGACCACAAAAAGGAGGTTATTTTCTTTATTTCTTGCCTGCAAAGCATAAGATTTCATATCAGCCAACGGAATGCAAATAATTAAATAGATGCTTTTTTACCTGCAAGGCAATGAACGAATTATTGAGATATGTCGCCAAGAACCATGATCGGATCGCCAGGTCAGACCGTGAATCATTGGTGCGTATCGCAAATCAGATAGATGCTTTGAAAGAATCAGCTAAAGAAAAAAAAGATGCCGTAAAACAAGCGATATCACAGGTATTAGACGGCCTGGAAAGAATCGCTCAAACCAAGCACTATTACACTGAAGGCTACACAAGCCCCTATACTGAACCTGAAAATCGAGAAATACTACAAAGAGCGGTTATTATCGCAAAAGGGCTGCTGCAGAAAGCATAATTCTTACATTAAATAGGCCAGAAAGCCTCGTCTTTTAAGACGAGGATGTCCACAGAAAAACAGCGATTTTTATGGGACGCCAGAGAAGTCGTTGCTTCTCTGTGCCAATGGCTTTCTAGCCTATTTATGCAAGAAAGACAAAGTCTTTCTGCACAGAAGGCTTTGCCTTCTTGTGTCACAAAGTGCGGG